>NZ_JBJGZC010000019.1:0-98443 GCF_054050315.1 Geodermatophilus sp. SYSU D00867
CGCACCCCCCCAAACCCCCGCCGCCCCCCCCCCCCCCCCCCCGGGGGGGGGGCCCGGTGCCGTTCCGTCCCCCCGGGGTGCCCGGGGTCAGACGGTCTCGGGTACCCGGAGATGGGCGAGGACGAGGTCCATCTCGGCGACGTCGAGGATGTCGATGCCCATGGTGTCGACGGCCCGTTCCCGGAGCATGCGCGCCTGGTCCCGCGTCCCCTCGAGGTGCGCGCGGTCCTCGAAGACGACCGTGCCGACGGCGCGGGCGCTGTCCCGGTCGACGAGCAGGCTCATGCTGCAGAAGCCGGGCAGCTCCTGGAGGCGCGGCATCAGGGTGGAGCGGTACATCTCGAGGATCTGGTCGACCCGGGCCGGGTCGCCGCGGCTCCAGGTGAGCCGCGCGCAGGCGCCGTCCGCGGCGGTGTGCTCCCGGTGCAGGACGGCGATCTCCCACTCCTGCACCTCGGGGTCCTCACCCGTCCCGAAGCGCTCCACCAGGTGCTCGCGCAGCGGGTGCACGCGCTGGGCGCTGGCTCGCATCGCCTCCCGGTCCTCCCACGCCGACGTCGCGATGCACCGGCCGGACTCCCGGTCGCACATCATCGACAGGCCGACGCAGCCGTCCATGTCCTGCAGGGCCGGCCACACCTCGTCGCGCACGTACGCGATCGCGTCGTCGAGCGAACCGGGGTTGGCGCGGATGGTGGTGGATCGGGCGTACATGCCGCCCCCCTCTCGGACCGGCGGCGGTGCCCCTGCGGCATCGCCGCGCGGTCGAGCGTCCTCCCGCGCCCGGCGCCGGACAAGGTCCCCGGCGCCGCGCGGGACCCGGTCCTCCGCCGGAGGACCGGGTCCCGGTGCCTCAGGTGTTGTCCGACCGGCCGGTCAGCGCGTCGCGGAGCCGGTCCACCATCCCGACGCCCGGTCCCACGGTCTTGTGGAACAGCGCGCTGTGCGGCGACGACGGGTGCGGCCGGGTGGGCGCGGCCTTCTTCGCCGACTCCACCTTCCGGCCGATCTCCACGAGCTGGTCCGGGCTCAACCGGGCGCGCAGCTGGGGGAACTGCTCGGTCTCCTCGTCGGTGACGTGGTGGCGCAGCACCTGCTCGAGGCGGCCGAGGGTCTCGAGGAACCGGGGGTCGGCGGAGTCGACGTCCTCGAGCTCCTTCATCACCTCCACCAACTGCTGGTGCTCCTGGATGTCGTCCTGCACCGCCGCCTCGCCGTCCGGCAGGTGCTCGCGCATGGCCGGGTAGACGAACATCTCCTCGGCGACCGAGTGCCGCATCAGCTCGGCGATCACGGTGTCGGCCATGTCCCGCCGCTCGGCGGGATCGGCGGCCGGGATGCGGCCGACGAGGTCGAGGACCTCGTGGTGGTCGGTGGTCAGGATCTCGACGACGTCCTGGTTGCTCGTACTCGCGGTCATCGGGCTGCCTCCGGGCCGGAACGGTGCCGGGCGGCTGCTCACCCGGCACCGCGGTCCTACCCGGGTGGCGCTGCCCACACCCCCCGCACCGGCCCCGGGGAGGCGTGTACAGTGGGTCCTACCGACGCGGGGTGGAGCAGCTCGGTAGCTCGCTGGGCTCATAACCCAGAGGTCACAGGTTCGAATCCTGTCCCCGCTACCACGGCACGAGGGCCCCGGAGCAGACGCTCCGGGGCCCTCGTCGCATCCCGGGGTGGTCGACGGGAACAGGGCGGGCGCCGGCCCGGTTGCGGAACGGCATGGAGCCGACCGTGCAGGACGCCCCCGAGTCCGAGCGTTACGAGATCCGCGACGGCGACCGCCTCCTGGGGCTGGCCGCGTACTCCCGGCGGGGTGCGCGGGTGGTCTTCACCCACACCGAGATCGACCCCGACGCCGAGGGGTCCGGGCTGGGCGGCAGGCTCGTCCGGGCGGCCCTGGACGACGTCCGGTCGCGCGGGGAGACGGTGGTGCCGCGCTGCTCGTTCGTCCGCGGCTGGATCGAGCGCCACCCCGAGTACGGAGACCTGGTCGACCGCGGCGACGCCTGACCCGCGGAGGGTCGGGCGCCGGCCCGTACACGGGTGTGTTGCCCGTCACACGGCGTCCTCTCTAGGTTGACGGTCACTGCTGACCGCTCGACGAGGAGGTCGCCCGTGAGCGTCGAGGCCCCGATCCCCCAGACAGAGTCCGGTGCGGAGGTCGCCGACCCCACCGACGTCGACCCCACCGACGTCGACCCCACCGACGTCGACCTCGGCGACGTCGACCTGTCCGACCGGGACTGGTGGACCCGCCCGCCGGCCGAGCGGCACGCGGCCCTGGACCGGCTCCGCCGGGAGCGGCCCTTCGCGTTCTTCGCCGAGCCCGACCTGCCCGGCATCCCGGCCGGCCCGGGTTACCACGCCGTCACCCGCTACGCCGACCTCGAGGCGATCAGCTCCCAGCCGGCGGTGTTCTGCTCGGGGCAGGGCGCGGTGTCGATGCAGGACGTCCCGGCCGAGCTGCACGAGTTCTACGGCTCGCTGATCAGCATGGACGACCCGCGGCACGCCAAGATCCGCCGGATCGTCTCGAAGACGTTCACGCCGCGGATGCTCGAGCGGACCCTGGACTCGGTGCGCGCCGTCGTCGACGACGTCCTGGCGCGGGCCCGGGTGACGGCTGCGGCCCACGACGGCGTCATCGACGTCGTCGCCGACATCGCCGCCCCGATCCCGCTGCGGGTCATCTGCGACATGATGGGCGTCCCCGAGGCCGACCGGGCGGCCGTGCTGGCCAACTCGAACGTCATCCTCTCCGGCGGCGACCCCGAGCTCATCGAGAACGACGACCCGCTGACCGCCTTCCTCACCGCCGGCGCGGAGATGGCCGCGCTGATGGAGCGGCTGGCCGCCGAGCGCGTCGCCGAGCCCCGGGACGACCTCACCACCGCGCTGGTCACCACCGAGGTGGACGGCGAGAGGCTGTCCCACCAGGAGATCGCCTCGTTCTTCATCCTGCTGCTGGTGGCCGGCAACGAGACCACCCGCAACGCCATCTCCCAGGGCCTGCTGGCGCTGTCGGAGTGGCCCGAGGAGCGGGCGCGGTGGGCCGCCGACCCGTCGCTGGACCGCACCGCCGTCGAGGAGGTCGTGCGCTGGGTCAGCCCGGTCACCTGGATGCGCCGCACCGCCACCCGGGACGGCGAGATCGGCGGCCACCGGTTCACCGCCGGGGAGAAGTTCCTGCTGTTCTACGCGGCGGCCAACCGCGACCCCGAGGTCTTCGCCGATCCGCAGCGCTTCAACATCGGCCGCGACCCCAACCCGCACGTCGGGTTCGGCTCGAAGGGCCCCCACTTCTGCCTCGGCGCGCACCTGGCCCGCCGCGAGCTGCAGGTGACCTTCCGGGCGCTGTTCGACCAGCTGCCCGACCTCGAGGTCACCGGCCCGCCCGACCGGCTGGCGTCCTCGTTCGTCAACGGCCTCAAGCGGCTGCCGGCCCGCCTCGGCGGGACCCGCTGATGCGGGTCACCGCCGACCGCGAGCTGTGCGTGGGCTCGGGGCAGTGCGAGCTGCTCGCCCCGGACGTCTTCGAGGTCGACGACGACGGCGCGGTGCGGGTGCTGCAGGAGACGCCGGACGACGGGGACGCCGCGCGGGACGCCGTGCAGCAGTGCCCGACCGGGGCGCTGTCGATCGCCGGCTGAACGCCCTCAGGCGGAGAGCGCGGTCCCGGCGCCCGGCGCGGTGAGGTCCGCGGCCAGCCGGTCGAGCGGGACGTCGAGCGTCCGGGCCAGGGCGGCGACGGTGAAGAACGCCGGGGTGGGCACCCGCCCGGACTCGATCTTCCGCAGCGCCTCGAGGCTCACCCCGGAGGCGGCGGAGACCTCGGCGGGGGAGCGGTCGCCCCGCGCGGCCCGCAGCAACGCGCCCAGCCGGCGGCCGCGCTCGCGCTCCTCGGGGCTCAGCGGCGGTCGCACCATGGCGTGATAGTAATACCGGGATATGAATCCCGGTGCTGCCGGGACACCGATCCCGGGAGGACCCAGATGATCGAGCTGCGCACGCCGGGCGAGCTGGAGGCCATGCGGGCCGCCGGGGCGGTCGTCGCCGACGTGCTCGCCGCCGTCCGCGCCGCGGCCGCCCCCGGTGTCCGGCTGACCCAGCTGGACGGGGTGGCCCGCGACGTCCTGGCCGACGCCGGCGCCGGCTCGCCGTTCCTCGGCTACGCCCCGCACGCGACCACCCCGCCGTTCCCGGGCGTGGTCTGCCTGTCGGTCAACGACGTCGCCCTGCACGGCATCCCGACCACCCGGGAGCTCGAGGAAGGCGACCTGCTGAGCGTGGACGCCGGCGCCACCCTGGACGGCTGGGTCGGCGACTCGGCGATCACCTTCCCCGTCGGCACCGCGCGGCCCGAGGACCTCGCGCTCGTGGCGACCGCCGAGCGGGCGCTGGCGGCGGGGATCGCGGCGGCGGTGGTCGGCAACCGGGTGGGCGACGTCTCGGCGGCGCTCGGGGCGGTCGGGCGGGCGGGTGGCTGCGGCATCAACACCGACCAGGGCGGGCACGGCGTCGGCCGCACCATGCACGAGGCGCCGCACGTGCCCAACGAGGGCCGCGCCGGCCGCGGCGTGCCGCTGCGCGCCGGGCTGGTGATCGCGATCGAGCCGTGGTTCCTCGCCGGCGGCAGCGACGACTACCGGGTGGACGCCGACGGTTGGACGCTGCGCAGCGCCGACGGGAGCCGGGCCGCGCACGTCGAGCACACGGTCGCGGTCACCGAGGACGGCCCGAGGATCTTGACCCTTCCGCGCTGACCCGCCCCGCGCTGAGGCCGTCAGGCCAGCGCCTGCTCCAGGTCGGCGAGCAGGTCGTCGACGTCCTCGATGCCCACCGACAGGCGCACCAGGTCGCCCGGCACCTCAAGCGGCGAGCCGGCGGCGCTGGCGTGCGTCATCCGGTGCGGGTGCTCGATCAGCGACTCCACCCCGCCCAGCGACTCGGCCAGCGTGAACAGCCGCGCCCGCTCGCAGACCCGCAGCGCCGCCTCCTCGCCGCCGGCCACCCGGAACGACAGCATCCCGCCGGAGCCGGACATCTGCTTGACCGCGATGTCGTGGCCGGGGTGGTCGGGCAGGCCGGGGTAGAGCACGCGGGACACCGCCGGGTGCCCGGTGAGGTACTCGGCGATCCGGGCGGCGTTGGCCTGGTGCCGCTCCATCCGCACGCCGAGGGTCTTGATCCCGCGCAGCACCAGCCAGTCCGACAGCGGGCCGGACACCGCGCCCATGGCGTTCTGGTGGTAGGCCAGCTGCTCGGCGAGGTCGGCGTCGCGGACGACGAGCGCGCCGCCGACGACGTCGGAGTGCCCGCCGAGGTACTTCGTCGTTGAGTGCACGACGACGTCGGCGCCCAGGGTGAGCGGCCGCTGCAGGTAGGGGCTGGCGAAGGTGTTGTCGACGACGAGCAGCGCGCCGGCCTCGTGCGCCACCTCGGCGGTGAGCGCGATGTCGGCGACGTTGAGCAGCGGGTTGGTCGGCGTCTCGCACCAGATCACGCGGGTGGCGCCGGGCCGGATCGCGGCGCGCAGGGCGTCGGGGTCGTTGAGGTCGACGGGGGTGTGCTCGACGCCCCAGCGCGAGACGACCCTCGAGATCAGCCGGAACGTGCCGCCGTAGGCGTCGCCGCCGAGGACGACGTGGCTGCCGGGCTCGCACACGGTGCGCAGCAGGGTGTCCTCGGCGGCCAGGCCGGAGGCGAACGCCAGGCCGGCGGTGCCCTCCTCGAGGGAGGCCAGCAGCTGCTGCAGGGCGTCGCGCGTGGGGTTGGCGCTGCGGGCGTACTCGTAGCCGTTGCGCAGCCCGCCCACGCCGTCCTGCTTGAAGGTGGTGGCCAGGTGCAGCGGGACGACGACGGCGCCGGTGGCGGGGTCGGGGTCCTGCCCGGCGTGGATCGCGCGGGTGTCGAAGCCGGAGAACCCGGTCACCGGGTCACCCCCGCCAGGTGGCCGAGCACGTCCTGCCGGGTGACCACACCCGCGGGCTTGCCGTCGACGTGCACCACCAGCGCGTCGGCCTCGCCGAACTCCGCCACCGCGGCGCTGACCGGCTCGCCGGAGCCGATGATCGGCAGCGGCGCGGACATGTGCCTCTCCACCCGGTCCGCCAGCGAGGCGCGGCCGGCGAACAGGGCGTCGAGCAGCACCTTCTCGTCCACCGAGCCGACGACCTCGCCGGCGGTCACCGGCGGCTCGGCCCGCACGACCGGCATCTGGCTGACGCCGTACTCGCGCAGGATGTCGATGGCGTCGCGCACCGTCTCGTTCGGGTGGGTGTGCACCAGCACCGGCGTCGCGCCGTCCTTGGCGGCGAGCAGCTCGCCCACCGTCTCGCCGGTGGCGACGTCGAGGAAGCCGTAGTCGGCCATCCACCGGTCGTTGAAGATCTTGTTGAGGTAGCCGCGGCCGCCGTCGGGGAGCAGCACCACCACGACGTCGTCGGGCCCCAGCTCCTCCGCGGCGCGCAGCGCGCCGGCGACGGCCATCCCGCAGGAGCCACCGACCAGCAGCCCCTCCTCGCGGGCCAGCCGGCGGGTCATGCGGAAGGAGTCGGCGTCGGAGACCGGGACGATCCGGTCCGCGACCGAGCGGTCGTAGGCCTCGGGCCAGAAGTCCTCGCCGACGCCCTCGACCAGGTAGGGCCGTCCGGTGCCGCCGGAGTACACCGACCCCTCGGGGTCGACGCCGACCACGCGGACGCGGCCGTCGCTGACCTCCTTGAGGTAGCGACCGATGCCGCTGATCGTGCCGCCGGTGCCGACCCCGGTGACGAAGCAGGTCACCTTCCCCTCGGTCTGCTCCCAGATCTCCGGGCCGGTGGTCTCGTAGTGCGAGCGCGGGTTGGCCGGGTTGGCGTACTGGTCGGGCTTCCAGCCGCCGGGGGTCTCGCGGGCCAGCCGGTCGGAGACGGAGTAGTACGACCGCGGGTCCGACGGGTCGACGGCGGTGGGGCAGACGACGACCTCGGCGCCGTAGGCCCGCAGCACGTTGATCTTGTCCTGGCTGACCTTGTCCGGGCACACGAAGACGCACTCGTAGCCGCGTTGCTGGGCGACCAGCGCCAGCCCGATGCCGGTGTTGCCGCTGGTCGGCTCGACGATCGTCCCCCCGGGCCTCAGCTCCCCGCTGGCCTCGGCGGCGTCGACCATCCGCACGGCGATCCGGTCCTTCACCGACCCGCCGGGGTTGAGGTACTCGACCTTGGCCAGCACCAGCGGCGCGTCCGGGCCGAGGTCGGCGGTGACCCTCGACAGCCGGACCAGCGGGGTGCCGCCGATCAGGTCGACCACGGACTCGGCGTACTGCACGCGGACCTCCTCGTCGGCGCTCCGGGTGGGCGCCGTGTGTCCCATCCCACCACCCCGACGGCTTCCCGGCTGCGCCGCCGTCCCCTCCGCGCCCCGGGCCGGCGGCCGTCGTCGGCGGGTTCCCGCCCGCGTCCGTCCGCCGAGGCGCGTGTCGCCGCCGGCCGGCCCGGGCAGGGCTGCGGCATGACCGCGCCCCTCCCGTCCGCGCCGCTGACCGGCGGCGGCAGCATGCCGCTGCTCGGCTTCGGCACCTGGCAGATGACCGGCAGCACCTGCTACGACGCCGTCCGCACCGCCCTGGACGCCGGCTACCGGCACCTGGACACCGCGACGATGTACCGCAACGAGGCCGAGGTCGGCCGGGCGCTGCGCGACTCCGGCGTCGACCGGGACGAGGTCTTCGTGACCACCAAGCTGCCGCCGCGCGAGGCGGGCCGGGCCGACCGCACGCTGTCGGCGTCGCTGGACGCCCTCGGCCTCGACGCGGTCGACCTGTGGCTGGTGCACTGGCCGCCCGGCGGCTCCGACGAGGGCCTGTGGGAGCGGTTCGTCGCCGCCCGCGAGGACGGGCGGGCCCGGGCGGTCGGGGTCAGCAACTACTCGCTGGACGCGGTGGACCGGCTCGCCCGGGCGACCGGCGTGGCACCGCAGGTGAACCAGGTCAGCTGGGCACCGGCGCTGTACGACCCGGCGGTGGAGGACGGGCACCGGGAGCGCGGCGTCGTCCTCGAGGGGTACAGCCCGTTCAAGAACACCGACCTCGGCGACCCGGTGCTGCGGGAGGTCGCCGACGCGCACGGCGTCACCCCGGCGCAGGTCGTGCTGCGCTGGCACGTCGAGCACGGGGTGGTGGTGATCCCGAAGTCGGCCACCCCGGAGCGGATCCGGGCCAACCTGGAGATCGGCGGTTTCGCGCTGTCGGCCGAGGAGGTCGCCCGCGTCGACGGCCTGGCGCGCGGCTGAGAGCTACCCGGCGTCCACGGCTCCGGCGTCCACGGCTCCGGCGTCCGGGGCCGTGGCGACCGGGCGCCGGGGCTCGCCGGCCAGTGCCGGCCGGACGTCGATCAGCGGGGCCACCAGCCCCGTCGTCGGCCGGGTCACCGGGGTCAGGGTGGGGGCCGACGTCCGCCGCCGGGAGCGCAGGGCGGTGAGCAGGTCCAGCGCCGCCAGCACCGAGGCGCCGACGAGCACGTTGCGCAGCCGGCGCTCCCGCTCGCCGCGCCGGTTCTGCAGGGCGACGCCCATGACGGCCAGGTCGACGGCGTCGCCGGCGACGCGGGTCCACGCCCAGCCGGGTCGGCCGGCGAGCAGGCCGGCGGCGTGCGCGAGCTCCCGGGCGCCGACGGCGGTGACCACCGGCAGCGCCACGGGGGAGTCGTCGACGCCGGCGAAGCGGGCGACGGCCGTGGGCGAGGCCAGCATCGAGGTGCCGAGACCGAGGCTGGCCAGGCCGAGCAGCCGGGCCGTGCGGCGGGCGGGGCGCGCGCTCATGGGGTCCTCCCGGGGTCGGTCGCCCGGGCGGCTACCCGGGCGCCCGGCGCGGAAACGGCCGGTGGCGGGGCCGCTCGCGGCGGGACGAGGATGCGGGGCATGACTGCTCCCGCCGGTACCCGCACGCTCGGCCGGAACGGCCTGGTCGTCTCCGCCCTCGGCCTGGGCTGCATGGGCATGAGCCAGATGTACGGCGCCGCCGACCGCGACGAGTCGATCGCGACGGTCCACCGCGCGCTCGACCTCGGCATCACCTTCCTGGACACCTCCGACGTCTACGGCGACGGGCACAACGAGGAGCTGGTCGGCGAGGCGATCCGCGGTCGGCGCGACGAGGTGCAGCTGGCGACGAAGTTCTCGCTGCGGCGCAACGACCGCGGGGGCATGGACATCGACGGCCGGCCGGAGAACGTGCGCGCCTGCGCCGAGGCCAGCCTGCGCCGGCTCGGCGTCGAGGTGATCGACCTGTACTACCAGCACCGGGTGGACCCCCGCGTGCCGATCGAGGACACCGTCGGGGCGATGGCCGAGCTCGTGCAGCGGGGCGAGGTCCGGTACCTCGGCCTGTCGGAGGCGTCGGCCGCGTCGGTCCGCCGG
The DNA here is from genome assembly GCF_054050315.1 of Geodermatophilus sp. SYSU D00867. NCBI lineage: Bacteria > Bacillati > Actinomycetota > Actinomycetes > Geodermatophilales > Geodermatophilaceae > Geodermatophilus > Geodermatophilus sp. SYSU D00867. Next base: position 9,400 of record NZ_JBJGZC010000019.1, read on the forward strand.
GCGGTGGCCGTGCACCCGATCGCGGCGCTGCAGAGCGAGTGGTCGCTGTGGACCCGGGACCTCGAGACCGAGGTCCTGGGCGTCGCCCGCGCGGCGGGCATCGGCATCGTGCCGTTCAGCCCGCTCGGCCGCGGGTTCCTCACCGGCGCGATCACCAGCCCCGACGACTTCGCCGACGACGACTGGCGGCGCACCCACCCGCGGTTCACCGGGGAGGCGTTCGCGGCGAACCTGCGCCTGGTCGACGCCGTCCGCGCGATGGCCGGGGAGAAGGGCTGCACGCCCGGGCAGCTGGCGCTGGCCTGGGTGCTCGCGCAGGGCCCCGACGTCGTCCCGATCCCCGGCACCAAGCGGCGGTCCTACCTGGAGGAGAACGCCGGCGCGCTCGCCGTGGAGCTGTCGGCCGACGACCTCGCCCGGCTCGGCGAGATCGCCCCGCCCGGGGTCGCCGTCGGCGGCCGGTACGCCGACGCCGGGTACGCCTACGGCGACAGCCCGGAGCGCGCCGCGTGAGCGACCCGGCGTGCGGTGTCGCGCACGGGGCACCGGCCGCCCCCGCGACCGACCGGGTGCTGGTGGCTGTGTTCGCCTCCCCGGTGGCCGAGGTGCTGCTGCGCTGGGGCGCCGAGCTCGGCTTCCGCACCGCGCTGGTCGACCCGGCCGGCGGGGACGGCACCCGCTCGCTGGCCGACCTCGAGGACGCCCTCGACCTCGACCGGGCCGACGTCGTCGTCACCGACCACCACCGCCCCGAGCTCGGTGAGGTGCTGCGCGACGCGCTGGCCCGCCGGGTCCGCTGGGTCGGCGTCATGGGCAACCCGCGGCACCAGGGCCCGCACGTGGCGGCGCTGGCCGCGCTCGGCGTCCCGCCGGAGGAGGTGGCCCGGGTGCACCGGCCGATCGGGCTGGACATCGGCTCCCGCGCGCCGGCGGAGATCGCGCTGAGCACGCTGGCCGGGCTGCTGGCCGACCGCACCGGCCGCTCCGGCGGGTTCGCGCACGGCCCGCGGTGAGCGCCGTCCTGCTCGGCGCCGACCTCGGCACCAGCGGGCTCAAGCTCGTCGCGCTCGGCGAGGACGGCGGCACCGTCGCCGAGACCGAGGCCGGCTACCCCGTGGACAGCCCGCGGGAGGGTTGGGCCGAGTGCGCCGTCGGCACCTGGCGGGCGGCGTTCGACGACGCGCTCGCCCGGCTGCTGCCCGCGCTGGGCGGCCGGCCGGTGGCCGGGCTGGGCCTGTCCGGCCAGATGCACGGCACGGTGCTCGTCGACGACGCCGGCGCCGCGCTCGCGCCCGCGGTGCTGTGGCCGGACCGGCGGGCCGCCGCGGAGGTCCGCCGGTGGCGGGCGCTGCCGGCTCCCGACCGCGCCGCGCTGGCCAACCCGCTGGTGCCGGGCATGACCGGCCCGGTGCTGGCCTGGCTGGCGGCGCACCGGCCCGACCTGGTCGACCGCGCCGCGGCCGTCCTGCTGCCCAAGGACGCCCTCCGCGCCACCCTGCTGCCCGGCACCGACCCGCGGGTCACCGACCGCAGCGACGCCTCGGCCACGCTGCTGTGGGACGTCGTCGCCGACGGCTGGTCCGCCGCCGCGCGGGCCGCGGCCGGGGTGCCGCCGGGCTTGCTCCCGGCGGTGCGGCCCTCGGCGGAGGTGGCCGGGACGGCGGTGCTCGGCGGGGCGGAGGTCCCGGTCGTCGTCGGCGGCGGGGACACGCCGCTGGCGCTGCTCGCGGCCGGCACGACCGCCGGGCTGCAGGTCAACCTCGGCACCGGCGCGCAGGTGCTGCGGCCCGGCTGGACGCCCGCACCGGCCGACGACCCGCCGGTGCACGGCTACGCCGACGCCGAGGGCGGCTGGTACGCGATGGCCGCGCTGCAGAACGGCGGCTCGGCGTGGACCTGGGTGGCCGGCGTGCTCGGCGTCCCGCCCGCCGACCTGTTCGACCTGGCCGCGACGTCGCCCCCGGGGGCCGGGGGAGCGGTGTTCCGGCCGTTCCTCACCGGCGAGCGCGGCGGGGTGGCCGGGCCGGAGGACCGTGCCGGCTGGTCGGGCCTGGGCGCCGGCACCACCCGCGCAGACCTCGCCCGGGCCGCCGTCGAGGGGGTGCTGTCGGCCGTCGCCGCGGCGGCCGCGCTGCTCGGGGAGGTGCCCGGGGGCCCCGTCGTCCTGACCGGGGGCGGGGGGCGCGCGCCGCTGGTGCGGGAGACCCTCGCCGGCCTGCTGGGCCGGCCGGTGAGGTACCTGCCGCTGCGCAGCGCGTCGGCGGTCGGGGCGGCGCTGCTGGCCGGGCGCGGCACCGGCCTGCCGGTCGAGCCGCGGCGGGGCTGACCGGCCGCATGGAACGGTGCCGGCCCGGGCACCGTTGACCGGGACGGAGGGCCCAGGACGGGCCCCGGCGAGAGGAGGCACGCGAGATGGCGTCGGTGTTCGACAAGGTGGCCCAGTTCGCCCGCAGCCCGAAGGGTCAGCAGACCCTCAAGCAGGTGTCGGCCAAGGCCCAGCAGCTGGCGAAGGACCCCAAGACCAAGGCGCGGATCGACGACGCCCGTCGCCGGTTCACCGGTGGCCGCGGCACCGGCGGCGGCCCGCGCCCCACGGCGTAGCCCCGGACACGGAGGCCCCTCCCCGGGATCGGGGAGGGGCCTCCGTCGTCACCGGGCGGCGGGGTCGGGCAGGCGCAGGTGCGCCAGCGCGGCGTCGTGCAGCGCGCCGTTGGTGGCGAGGGCGCTGCCGCCGGCCGGCCCGTCGGCGCCGGTGAGGTCGGTGAACCGCCCGCCGGCCTCGCGCACGATGACGTCGAGCGCGGCGAGGTCCCACAGCGACACCTCGGGCTCGCAGGCGACGTCGACCGCGCCCTCGGCCAGCAGCACGTAGCTCCAGAAGTCGCCGTAGGCGCGGGTGCGCCACACCGACCGCGTGAGGTCGAGGAAGCCGTCGAGCAGGCCGCGCTCCTCCCAGCCGGACAGGCTGGAGTAGGACAGGCTCGCGTCGCCGAGGTCGGTGATGCCGGAGACGTGGCACCGGGTGGCCGACTCCAGCCGCCGCCCGGTCCAGGCCCCGACGTCCTTGGCCGCCCACCAGCGGCGGTTGAGCGCCGGCGCCGAGACCAGGCCGACGACCGCCTCGTCGCCGTCGAACAGCGCGATGAGGGTCGCCCACACCGGCACGCCGCGGACGAAGTTCTTCGTCCCGTCGATCGGGTCGAGCACCCAGCGCCGCGGGCCGTGGCCGGTGACGCCGAACTCCTCGCCGAGCACGGCGTCGCGGGTGCGGGCCCGGGCGAGGGTGATGCGCAGCTGCTCCTCGACGGCGCGGTCGGCGTCGGTGACCGGCGTCAGGTCCGGCTTGGTCTCGACGGCGAGGTCGAGGGCCCGGAACCGCTCCATGCTGATGGAGTCCGCCTGGTCGGCCAGCACGTGCGCCAGGTGCATGTCCCCCGTGAAGTCCCGGCCCGGTGTCATGGGCACCGAACCTAGCGGGCGGTCAGTCGAAGACCGCGGCACTGACGCCGCTGGGCCCCTCGTACTCCCGGTCCGCGATCTTCTGCAGCGCGTCCAGGACCTCCGCGTCGGCGCCCTTGGCGTGCTCGAGGATCTGCTCCTTGCTGGCGGGGTAGTCCAGGCCCTTGAGGGCCTTCTGGAGGTCGATGGGGCTCACCATGCCGGTGCCGCTACCCCCGCCCACGTGCTGCGATGCACGGATACCGTCGAGGGGATGGACGCGGCGACGATCGTGGGGCTCCTGGCCGACCCCACGCGGCTGAAGGTGGTGGCGGCCCTGGCGCTGGGCGCCGGGACGATCGAGGACGTCGCCGCGGCCTCGGGGCTGTCGCTCAAGGACGTCGCGCTCGCCGCCCGCCGGCTCGCCCGGGCCGGGCTGGTCCGCCGCGACGGGCACGTCCTCGAGCTGCTGACCGACCGGTTCGGCGCCGCCGCCCGCGCCGCGGCGGAGGCGGCACCGGCGCCGGAGCCGCTGTCGGACGACCCGGCCGAGTCCGCGGTGCTCGCCGCGTTCATCCGCGACGGCCGGCTGACCACCATCCCGGCGCAGCAGAGCAAGCGGCGCCTGGTGCTCCAGCACGTGGTGCGGGTGTTCGACGTCGGCGTCCGCTATCCCGAGCGCGAGGTCAACGCGCTGCTGGCGGTCTGGCACCCCGACACCGCCGCGCTGCGCCGCTACCTGGTCGACGAGGGGCTGCTCTCCCGAGAGGCCGGCCTCTACTGGCGGACCGGCGGCTGGGTCGACGTCTAGTCCTCCTGCCGACGCTCGTGCTCTGCACACCCCTGTGGGCAGAGCACGACCGTCCGCGGGACAGGTGCCCCGGCCGGGGACCACACTGCCGCGCGTGCCCGACGCCGACGCCTTCCGCGCGCTCGCCCGGTCCTCCCCGGACCGGTGGACGACGCTGCGGTTCACCGAGCGCCGGCGCCGCGGGTGGACGTGGTCCGAGCCGGTCCGCGCCTGGCTGCGCCGGCCGGACCGGCTCCGGGTCGAGGACGCCGCCGGCCGGCTGCTCGGCGTCGTCCGGGAGGCCGGCGCGGGCGAGGACCCGATGTGGCAGGACTACCGCTGGGTGGCCGAGCTGCGGCCGCGGGAGCTCGCCGACGGCGTCGACCCGGACACCGGGGCGCCCGCCGGCCCGGCGCTGACCGTCGACGGCCTGCGCGAGGTCGAGCACGCCGGCCGCCCGGCCTGGGAGGCGCTGGTCGTGCCCACCGACCGGTACGAGCCGCGCTGCGGCTGCTGCCCGCTGCTGCGCAGCCGCCGGGTCGACGAGCTCGAGTGGGGGAGCGTCCCGGAGGGCGTGGAGTACCCGAGCGCGCACCTCGTCCGGCTCGACCTGCGGACCGGCGTGTGCGTGTGGGCGGAGGCGCTGGACGGCACCCACGCGGGCGAGACGCACGACCTGCGCATCGAGGCGGTCGACGAGCCGGTGCCCGACGGGCTGTTCGCGCGTCCCGGACGGGGCTAGCCGAGCCGGACGGTCCCGTCGGCGTCGACCGACCAGCCGGGGTTGTGCCCGATCTCCCAGACGACACCGTTGGGGTCGCGCACCAGCGCGTGGAAGACGCCGCCGAAGGCACCCTCCTCGGGCGGGGTGAGCACGGTGCCGCCCGCGGCGGCCATCCGCTCGCACAGCGCGGCGACGGCGTCGCGGTCGCCGACGTTGTGCGCCAGTGTCAGCCCGGACACCTCCGGCCGGGCGGGCCCGGTGCCGAGGTCCCGGGCGAACTGCGCCGTCTCGAAGAAGGCCAGCACCGTGCCCGGCGCGACCTGGAAGAAGACGATCTCGCCGGGCACGTCGAGCAGCGGCGTCCAGCCGAGTCCCTCGACGTAGAACCGTCGCGCGGCGTCGAGGTCGGCGGTGGCCAGCGTGAGGAAGTGGACCTGCTGCTCCACGGAGGCTCCTCTCCTCAGTGACCGGGGCCGAGCTGGCCCACGGCGTCCAGCAGCCGCCGCACGCTGGCCAGCCGCTCGGCGCGGCCGGGCGGGCCGTCGGCCGCCCAGGCGTCCAGCGCGCAGTCGGGGTCGTCGGCGGAGTGCCCGCACCCGGGCGGGCAGTCGACGGCGGCCTCGGCGAGGTCGTCGAAGGCCGCGACGACGTCGTCGGCGGTGACGTGCGCCAGGCCCAGGGAGCGGATGCCGGGGGTGTCGACGATCGTGCCGCCGCCGGGCAGGTCGAACAGCACCGCCGACGACGACGTGTGCCGCCCCTTGCCGATCTTCGTCACCTCGCCGGTGGCCCGGCCGGCCTCGGGCACCAGCCGGTTCACCAGGGTCGACTTGCCCACGCCCGACTGGCCCACGAACACGCTGGTGCGCCCCTCCAGCCGCTCGAGCAGCGGGTCCAGCGGCGTCTCCCGGGACACCGCCACCGCGCCGACGTCCAGCCCGGCGTACCGGTCCAGCAGCGCCTGCGGGCTGGCCAGGTCGGTCTTGGTCAGGCAGAACAGCGGCTCCAGCCCGCCGGCGTAGGCGGCCACCAGGCAGCGGTCGAGGAACCCCAGCGCCGGGTCGGGGTCGGTCACCGACGTGACGACGACGAGCTGCTCGGCGTTGGCCACCACGACCCGCTCGGTGGGGTCGGTGTCGTCGGCGGTGCGCCGCAGCGACGTCGTCCGCTCCTCGATGACGACGATCCGGGCGAGGGCGTCGGGCCGGCCGCTGGTGTCGCCGACCAGCCGCACCCGGTCCCCGACGACGACGCCGTGCCGCCCCAGCTCCCGGGCGCGCATCGCGGTCACCTCGAGCGGGGCGCCGTCGGGACCGGGGATCCGGACGGTCATCCGGCCGCGGTCGACCGCGATCACCAGGCCGGGGACGGCGTCGGCGTGCGCCGGCCGGGTGCGGGTGCGCGGGCGGGAGCCGCGCCGGTTGGGCCGGACCCGGACGTCGTCCTCGTCCGAGCGGCTGTCGTGGCGGCGGCTCAGGAGGCCACCCCCGCGGTCGCGGCGAGCATGCCCGTCCAGCGCTCGCGGAAGTCCGGCAGCGTCTTGGTGACCGCCTCGGGCCCGGAGACCCGCACGCCGTCGACGGCCAGGCCGAGGACGGCGGCGGCGTGCACCATGCGGTGGTCGGCGTAGGAGTCCAGCAGCGCCGCCCGGAGCGGGCCCGGCTCGACCTCCAGGCCGTCGGGCAGCTGGCGCACGCGGGCGCCGACGGCGGTGAGCACCTCGTCGAGGGCCTGGATGCGGTCGGTCTCGTGGCCGCGCAGGTGGGCGATGCCGGTCAGGCGGGAGGGCCCGTCGGCCAGCGCGCACAGCGCGGCGAGCACCGGGGTCAGCTCGCCGACGTCGCCCAGGTCGGCGACCAGCGGGGCGATGCGGCCGGTGCCGGTGACCCGCAGGCCGTCCGGCGTCCGCTCGACCTCGGCGCCCATCGCGCCCAGCAGCGCGTCCAGCTGCGCGCCGGGCTGGGTGGTGGCCGCCGGCCAGTCGGGCACGGTGACCCGCCCGCCGGTGACCAGCGCCGCGGCGAGGAAGGGCGCGGCGTTGGACAGGTCGGGCTCGACGACGCGGTCCAGCGCCGCGAGCGGGCCGGGGGCGACCCGCCAGCCCCGGTCGGTGGCGACGACGTCGGCGCCGTGCTCGCGCAGCGCGGCGACGGTCATCTCCACGTGCGGCATCGACGGCACCCCGCCGGCCAGGGCGAGGTCGATCCCGTCGGTGAACCGGGCGGCGGCCAGCAGCAGCCCCGAGACGATCTGCGAGGACTCGCTCGCGTCGACGGTCACCGCCCCGCCGCGGACCGCGCCGGTGCCGTGCACGGTGAACGGCGCCCGGCCGCGGCCGCCGTCGTCGACCTCGACGCCGAGGTCGCGGAGCGCGGCGATCAGCCCGGCGTTCGGGCGCTCGCGCAGCCGCGGGTCGCCGTCGAGCCGGACCGGGCCGTCGGCGAGGGCGGCCACCGGCGGCAGGAAGCGCAGCACGGTGCCGGCCAGCCCGGCGTCGACCTCCGTCGGGCCGCGCAGCCGCGCGGGGGTGACCAGCCAGTCGGCGCCGTCCTCGGCGATCCCGACGCCGAGCGCGCGCAGGCCGGCGGCCATGAGGTCGGTGTCGCGGGCCCGCAGCGGGCGCACGACGCGGCTCGGGCCGTCGGCGAGCGCCGCGAGGACCAGCGCCCGCGCGGTGATCGACTTGGACCCGGGCAGCGGGACGACCGCGTCCACGGGGGTCGGGCGGTGCGGCGTCGTCCAGACCTGGCTCACGGGGGACCATCCTGCCCGGTCCGGACGACGCCGCTCACGCTCGGCCCGCCCTAGCCGGCCTGCGGCTTCTCGGCCTTCTTGGCCGGCACGGTGCGCAGGAGCCGCCGGTTGGCGAACTCGAACATCGCCAGCTCGGAGAGCTCGCGGCCGTAGCCCGACCGCTTGATCCCGCCGAAGGGCAGCTCGGGGGAGGAGCCGGTGGGCTGGTTGATCCAGACCATCCCGGCCTCGATCCGCTCGGCCACCGCCCGCGCGCGGTCGAGGTCGCTGCTCATCACGGTCGCGCCGAGCCCGTAGACGCTGTCGTTGGCGAGGGCGACGGCCTCGTCGGCGTCCTTGACCCTGTAGACGACGGCGGCTGGCCCGAAGAGCTCCTCGTGGTACGCGCGCATCTCGGGCGTCACGTCGGTCAGCAGGGTCGGCTCGACGAACGCGCCCGGCAGGTCGGGGCGGCCACCACCGGCGAGCACGGTGGCGCCCTTGTCGACGGCGTCCTGGATCTGGGCGTGCAGGTCCTTCGCGGCCTGCTCCGACGACAGCGGCGCCAGCGTCGTGTCCGGGTCCGCCGGGTCGCCGGGGGAGAAGGTGGAGAACGCCTGCCGCAGGCCGGCGACGAACGGCTCGTAGGCGTCCTCGGTGACGATCAGCCGCTTGGCGGCGATGCACGCCTGGCCGGTGTTCTGCATCCGGCCGGTGGTCGCGGCCTTGACCGTGGCGCCGACGTTCTCGGCGTCCAGGACGATGAACGGGTCGCTCCCGCCGAGCTCGAGCACCGACTTCTTCAGGTGCTTGCCGGCCAGGGCGCCCACCGCGCTGCCGGCGCGCTCGCTGCCGGTCAGGGTCACGCCCGCGATGCGCGGGTCGGCGATGACCTGCTCGACGTCGGCGATGCGCAGGAAGGTGTTGGTGAAGACGCCCTCGGGGGCGCCGGCGTCGGTGAACAGCTGCTCGATGGCCTGCGCGCACTGCGGGACGATCTCGGCGTGCTTGAGGATCACGGTGTTCCCGAGCACGAGGTTCGGGCCGGCCACGCGGACGACCTGGTAGTAGGGGTAGTTCCACGGCTCGATGGCCAGCAGCGCGCCCACCGGCTGCGTCTCGACGACGGCCTCGCCCTTGCCCAGCAGCGGCTGGATCGGGGTGGGCTGCAGGAAGGCCGGGCCGTTGTCGGCGTAGTAGTTGAGGATCATCGAGCACAGGAACAGCTCGCCGGCGGCCTCCTCGCGGCGCTTGCCCATCTCCTTCGTGGCGAGCGCGGCCAGCTCGTCGCGGCGCTCGTCCATCAGCTCCGCCGCGCGGCGGACGACACCGGCGCGCTCCTCGACCGTGCGCTGCCGCCACTCCTGGTAGGCGGCGTGCGCGGTCCCGATGATCCCGTCGATGGCCTCGGTGGGCGTGAAGTCGAACTCCTTCTCGGTCTCCCCGGTGAAGGGGTCGACCGTCGCGTAGCGCCGCTCGGCGGACTCGCTCGCGGTCTTCGGCTGCTGCTGCGGGGGGTTCTGGGTCGCGGTCACGCGCGTGATCCTCGTCTCTGCTCGCCGGGGTCTGCACCCCGGGCCTACCCGGGGTCCGGCGGGGCACTCCCGCTGTCCCCGGTCCCGCCTAGAGTCGGTCCCGCGGGCCCGTCCCGGGCCGGCCCGACAGCCGGGGAGGACCAGCCATGTGCGGTCGCTACGCCGCCACCCGCCGTCCCGAGGACCTCGTCGTCGAGTTCGAGGCAGTCCCCGCGGAGGGGCAGGAGCCGCTGCGGGCCGACTACAACGTCGCGCCGACCAAGGACGTCTACGTGGTCCGCACCAAGCGCGAGCGCGACCCGGAGGGCAGCCCCACCGGCGCCGGGCACCGCGAGCTGCGCTCCGTCCGCTGGGGCCTGGTGCCCTCCTGGGCCAAGGACGTCTCGGTCGGCAACCGGCTGCTCAACGCCCGCGTCGAGTCGCTCACCGAGAAGCCGGCCTTCCGCTCGGCCGCCCGCTCCCGCCGGTGCCTGGTCCCGGCCGACGGCTGGTACGAGTGGCAGAGGAAGCTCGACTCGCCCGGCAAGCAGCCGTTCTTCATCACCCCCGCCGACGGGTCGGTGCTGGCCATGGCCGGGCTCTACGAGGTGTGGGGCAAGGGCGAGGACCGGCTCTACACCTGCACGGTGGTCACCGCGCCCGCCGTCGGCGCGCTCGCCGAGATCCACGACCGGATGCCGCTGGTGCTGCCGCGCGAGCGCTGGGCCGACTGGCTCGACCCGGCCCGCGACGACGTCGAGGCGCTGGTGGAGCCGACCCCGCCGTCGCTGGTCGAGGGGCTGGAGCTGCGCCCGGTGAGCCCCGCGGTGAACAACGTCCGCAACAACGGCGCCGAACTGGTCGCCCGCGTCGAGGGCACCAGCGCCCCGGCCGACCAGCCCGCGCTCTTCTGAGGAGCCGTCCCCTGAGCGAGCGCGCGTCCGCCGTCGTCCCGTCCGACCCGCCCGCCGAGACGCCCACCGGGCCCGTGCTGCCCGGCTGGGTGGCCGCCGGGGTCACCTTCCTCGCCTCCGGCGCGGTGCTGGTGCTGGAGATCGTCGGGCTGCGGCTGATCGCCCCCTACGTGGGCATCACGCTGCAGACCAACACCGCGGTCATCGGCTTCGCGCTGGCCGCGATCGCGGTCGGCGCCTGGGCCGGGGGCGCCACCGCCGACCGCCGCGACCCGCGCGGGCTGATCGCGCCGCTGCTGGTCGCCGGCGGGGCGCTGGTGATCGCCGTCCTGCCGCTGGTGCGCTTCACCGGGTCGTTCCTCACCGGTCCCGACGCCGGGGCCGTGCTGCTGCTGGCCGCCGTCGCCATCGTGGTGCCCGCGACGCTGTTGTCGGCGGTGCCGCCGATGGTGGTGAAGCTGCAGCTGGCCAGCCTGGCCGAGACCGGGTCGGTGGTCGGGAAGCTGTCGGGCATCGGCACGCTCGGCGGGATCGCGGCCACCTTCGCCACCGGCTTCGTGCTCGTCGCGGTCTTCCCCAGCAGCGGCATCCTCGTCGGCACCGGGCTCGTGACCGTCGTCGCCGGCGTCGCCGTGTTCTTGCTGCTCCGGCGCCGGTCGCCGGGTGGGGCGGGGCGCGTGCCGACGGCGCTGCTGCTGCTCGCCGTCGCCGGGTCGCTGCTGGCGGCGGTCGCGCCGACGCCGTGCGAGGAGGAGACCTCCTACCACTGCGCCCGCGTGGTGGCCGACCCCGAGCGGGAGACCGGCCGGGTGCTGGTGCTGGACACGCTGCGGCACAGCTACGTCGACCTCGCCGACCCGACGTACCTGGAGTTCCAGTACGTCCGGGCGATCGCCGCGGTCACCGACGTCCTGGCCCCCGCGGGGCAGCCGCTGTCGGCGCTGCACCTCGGCGGCGGCGGCGCGACGGTGCCGCGCTACCTCGCCGAGGTGCGTCCCGGCACCGAGAGCCTGGTGCTCGAGGTCGACCCCGGCGTCGTCGCGATCGACCGTGAGCAGCTGGGCCTGGAGACCTCGCAGCAGCTGCGGGTGCGGGTCGGCGACGCCCGCGTGGGGCTGGCCGCCGAGCCCGCCGGCACCCGCGACCTCGTCGTCGGCGACGCCTTCGGCGGCCTGTCGGTGCCGTGGCAGCTGACCACCGTGGAGGCGCTGGAGCTGGTCGAGCGGGCGCTCACCGACGACGGCGTGTACGTCGCCAACCTCATCGACCACCCGCCGCTGGGCTTCGTCCGCGCGGAGCTGGCCACGATGCGCGCGGTGTGGCCGCACGTGCTGCTGCTCGCCCGCGCCCCGGTGCTGGCCGGAGAGGACGGCGGCAACGTCGTCGCGGTCGCCTCGCACCGGCCGCTGGACGAGGCCGCGCTGGCGGGGGCGCTGCTGGCGCAGGACTCCGCCTGGCAGGTCGCCTCGGACGGGGAGGTGGCCGCCCTCGCGGGCGACGCGCAGGTGCTCACCGACGACGCCGCGCCGGTCGACCAGCTGCTCACCCCCTACGGCGCCCCCGGCTCGTAGTCGGTGAGTTCTCCGCGATCACGGCGCCGCGACCACTCCGCGGGGCCGGATCGTGGTCACGGCGCCGTGATCGCGGGACCTCAGCGGCCGATCGGGGCGGTGCGGGCGCGGGTCAGGCGGACCAGGTCGGCCGGCGGCAGCTCCACCTGCAGCCCGCGCCGGCCGGCGCTGACCATCACCGTCGCGAAGCCCAGCGCCGAGTCGTCGACCACGGTGGGCAGCGCCTTGCGCTGGCCGAGCGGGCTGATCCCGCCGAGGACGTAGCCGGTGGTGCGCTCGGCGTCGGCCGGGTCGGCCATCGCCGCCTTGCGCCCGCCCGCCGCGGCGGCCAGTGCCTTGAGGTCGAGGGTGCCGCTCACCGGGACGACGGCGACGGTGAGCGTGCCGTCGACGCGGGTGACCAGCGTCTTGAACACCTGGCGCGGGTCGGCGCCGAGGGCGGCCACCGCGGCCTCGCCGTGGCCCTGGTCGCCGGGGTGCTCGGGGTCGTAGGGGTGCAGGGTGTGCGCCACCCCGGCCTTCTCCAGGGCCCGCACCGCGGGGGTCGCCGCCACGGCGGGGGACTGTATCCAGCGGTCGCGCGGACCGCCGCCGACTTCCCGCGGCCGGGGAATGAGCCTCCCGGCGGGCGCCGTTGCAGGGATCGTGAGCAGCACCGTCTCCAGCGCCCGCACGCGGGCCCCGCGCCGGCGGCCCCCGGGCCGGCCCGACGCCGCGCGACTAGGATCGACCGACGTGGCAGCCCGCCTCCGGGCGCCGCAGAGAGGACGGTCGGTGCCTGAGGAGACCCCGGGCGGGAACCCCGCCGTCGAGCCGGTCGAGACCCCGCGCGAGCAGGTGGTCGGGGCTCCGGTGGAGGTGCCCGAGGCCCGCGAGGGGGGCAGCCGCACCGAGGTCGCCGAGACCCGCGCGGAGCGCGACGCCCGCTTCGAGCGGGACGCGCTGCCCTACCTCGACCAGCTCTACCCGGCGGCGCTGCGGATGACCCGCAACCCCGCCGACGCCGAGGACCTGGTCCAGGAGACGTTCGTCAAGGCCTACTCCGCGTTCCACCAGTTCGCCGAGGGCACGAACCTCAAGGCCTGGCTGTACCGGATCCTGACCAACACCTACATCAACAGCTACCGCAAGAAGCAGCGGCAGCCGCAGCAGTACCCCACCGACCAGGTGCAGGACTGGCAGCTGTACGCGGCCGAGGAGCACAGCTCCAGCGGGCTGCGCTCGGCCGAGATCGAGGCGCTGGACCACCTGCCGGACTCCGACATCAAGGAGGCCCTGCAGCAGCTGCCCGAGGACTTCCGGCTGGCGGTGTACCTCGCCGACGTCGAGGGCTTCGCCTACAAGGAGATCGCCGAGATCATGGGCACGCCCATCGGCACGGTGATGTCCCGGCTGCACCGTGGCCGGCGGGGCCTGCAGAAGCTGCTGGCCGACTACGCCCGTGAGCGCGGGTTCGTCCGCGCCGGAGCCGGTGAGGAGGGGCGGTCGTGAGCACCGAGCAGGAGCGTCCGGCCGAGATCACCTCGTGCGACGACGTCCTGTCGCACGTCTTCGAGTTCCTCGACCGCGAGACCGACGACGCCCGCCGCGCCGTCATCGCCGAGCACCTCGAGGACTGCTCCCCGTGTCTGCGGCAGTTCGGCATCGAGCAGGAGTTCAAGGCGCTGGTCCGCCGCCGCTGCGGCGGTGACCCGACGCCGTCGGGCCTGCGTGATCGGATCAAGATGCAGCTGACCACCGTCTCCTTCGAGGAGGGCGGCACGCAGATCAGCGTGGAGAGGGTCCGCACCGAGGTCGTCCGGACCGACTGGTCCGAGCAGGACTGACACCCGTACCGACGACCCCGTACCGACGACCCCGTACCGACGACCCCGTACCGACGACCCCGTACCGACGACGACGCCCCGCCCCGGTCCTCCGGGTGCGGGGCGTCGTCGTGTCCGGCCCGTCAGGGCCGTCCTCAGGCGTTGGGGCGCTTGCCGTGGTTGGCCTTGTTCCCCTTGCGGGAGCGCCGCTTGCGTCCACGCTTGGACATCGCTGCCCTCCTCTCGTCGTCGTGGTCCGGAGTGTCCGAGGTCGTACCCAGGGTCCCACAGCGGGTGAGGAGGCCCCCGCCCGGTGGCGTGGGTGTCGGCGGTGCGGGGCACGATGGCAGGGAGACCGGGCGGACGGCCCGGCGCGGGGACGGGAGGCCGGAGAGCGTGGCCCAGCACGGGATCGAGAGCGTGCTCGTGGCGGGGCGGGGACCCGCGGCGTGCGCGGTCATCGCGGCCTGCTCCCGGCTCGACGTGAAGTCGGTGGCCGTCTACTCCGAGGCCGAGCGCTCGGCCCGGCACGTGCGCCTGGCCGACGACGCGGTGCTGCTCGGCCCGGCGCCCGCGGCGGAGTCCTACCTCGCCGTCGACCGGATCGTGGAGGCCGCCCGCCGCAGCGGCGCCCGCGCCGTGCTGCCCGTGCCGCCGGCGCTGGCCGGCAACGCCGCGCTGGCCGGGGAGGTCGCCGCCGCGGGGCTCACCTGGGTCGGCCCGCCCGCCGAGGTGCTCGAGCGGCTCGGCGGCGACGGCGTGGAGCCGGCCAGCGAGCACGGCCTGCTCGCCGTCGTCACCGAGGACGGGCTGCGCTTCCCGACGGCGGTCGCCCGCGACCGGGCGGCGGGCATCGCCCGGGTGTCCTGGACGCCCGACCCCACCGGCGACGTGCCGCCCGGCGCCAAGCGGCTGGCCGAGGTCGGCTGGCGCGGGCTGGTCACCGTCGGCGTCGCCGAGGACGGCGAGCTGGGGGAGGTCGCGGCCGGCTTCTCGCTCGACATGGCCGTGCTCGAGCGGGCGCACCGGGTGGACGCGGTCGACCTCGCGCTGGCCGCGGCGGTGGGCCGCCGCGCGCCGCGCCGCCGCAGCCCCGACGAGCACCCACCGCGGGCCGCGGTCGCCGTCCAGCTGCGCTCGACGCTGCCGCCGGGTCGGGCCGGCCGGGTGACCGGCACCCTGCCCTCGGCGGGCCGGCTGCGTGGCACGGCCGGGCGGACGGAGGTGGTCGCGGTCAGCGGCTACGACCCGGGCGACCGGCTCGACGGCTGGTACGACGCTCTGCTGGCCACCGTGAGCGCCGGGGCGCCCGACACCGCCACCGCCGCGCGGGCGGCCGCCGCCGCGCTGTCCGGGCTGCCCGAGACCGGCGTCCCGCACGACGGCGAGGAGGTCTGCGCGGTGCTGCACCGGCTGGCCGAGGGGGACCTCGCGCCCGGCTCGTGAGCGACGGCCGGGTCCCGGGGGCCCGTGCTTGGATGGGGGCTCCGCTCAGCGAGGAGGTGCCGCGTGGCAGTCGAGGAGATCCACGCCGAGATGGTCTCCAGCGTCTGGAAGGTGCTGGTGAGCCCGGGCAGCGAGGTCTCCGCGGGGGACACCCTGGTGATCCTCGAGTCGATGAAGATGGAGATCCCCGTGCTCACCGAGCGCGCCGGCGTCGTGCAGGAGCTGCACGTCGTCGAGGGCGAGGTGCTGCAGGAGGGCGACCTCATCGCCACCGTCGCCGACGCCTGACCGCCGTCCGGCGGGCTCAGGTCGCCCGGTGGGCCAGCTCGCCCAGGCGGTCCCCGAGCAGCCGGTACACCCCCGGGTGCACGCTCATGCCGACGTGGCTGGAGTCGACCTCGACGTTCTCGGCGTCGGGGTCCAGGCAGGCGTGCCAGTCGACGACCCAGTCGCTGCGCGAGTAGACCGAGAGGTACGGCACCCCGGCGGGGAAGGGGCGGGCCAGGTCCTCGGCCAGCTCCCCGGCGCACCCGCCGTCCAGGCAGTCGTCGCGGAAGAGCCCGGGCATCCCCGCGCTGCCCAGCGCGGCGACCAGCCGCACCTGCGCGGCCACCAACGGGTTGATCGCCATGTGGTCGACGTTCGGGCTGCCGAGCGTGGCGATCCCGGCGACCCGGTCGGGCCGGCGCATCGCCACGAGCTTGGCGAACAGCCCGCCCCGGCTCTGGCCGACGACCGCCGCCGGCCGGCCCGTCCGGTCGGTGAACTCGACCAGGCGGCGCTCCAGGCGCTCCACCGCCAGGCGGGTGCAGTCCACGTTGACCCGGATCTGCGAGGTGCACGTCCGGTAGCCCCGGGCGCGCAGCCAGCGCTCCAGCACCGACAGCGACGGGTCCCCGGCGAGGAAGCCGGGCACCAGCAGGACCGGCAGGCCGCCGCCGGGCGGGACGCCGTGCCCCCGCCACACCGGGGAGCGGGCCAGTGCCGCCGCCTCGCGCCACGGCCGCTGCGCGGCGAGCAGCGCCGCCACCGGGGACGCCCCGATCCACGGGGGAGCCTCCCGGTCCGGTGTCCGGGAGGGGTGCGCCGTCGTCTGCATGTCGGGTCCTCGCTCCTCGACGGTCCGGTGCAGGAGAGTGTGACCCCTGACACACTGATCCACACGGCCGGGGCGCGGCACCCCGCCGTCCCCCCGAGGAGGCCAGCGGACGTGAAGCAGCTGTCGGGCCTGGACGCGACGTTCCTGCACCTCGAGACGTCCGCGCAGTTCGGGCACGTCTCGAGCCTGTCCATCTACTCCCGCCCGGACGACCCCGACTACCGGCCCTACGACGCGTGGCGGGCGCAGTTGGAGCAGCGGCTGCACCTGCTCGAGCCGCTGCGCCGGCGCCTGGTCGAGGTGCCCCTGGGCCTGGACCACCCGTACTGGATCGCCGACCCGGCCTTCGACCTGGACTTCCACGTCCGGCACACGGCCGTCCCGCCGCCCGGCAGCGACGACCAGCTCGCCGCGCTGGCCGCGCGCCTGGTCTCCCGGCCCCTGGACCGGCGCAAGCCGCTGTGGCTGTCCTACGTCATCGAGGGCCTGGCCGACCGCCGCTTCGCCGTCCTGACGATCGTCCACCACGCCACCATCGACGGGGCCTCGGGCGTGGAGCTGATGACGCTGATGCTCGACGACACCCCCGAGGGCAGCCGGACGCCGCCCGAGGCCGGACCGTGGACGCCGGAGCGGCCGCCCGGGGACCTCGAGATGCTCGCGCGCGGGGCGCTCGGCCTCGCCCGCAAGCCGGCGCGCGGGGTGCTGCTCGCCGCGTGGAGCGCCCGCGAGATCGGCCGGGCCACGCGCAACCCGGTGCTGGTCCGCGCGGCGAACGACGTCCGCCGCAGCCTGCGCGGGCCGCTGGGCACCGTGCTCAACCTCGGCCGGCACCGCCCCGAGGAACCCGACCAGCCGCCGCCGGTGCCCAGCGTCCGGCCGCCGCGCACGCCGTTCAACGGGCCCATCACCCCGCACCGGAAGCTCGCCATCCGGTCGACGTCGCTCGACGTCGTCAAGCAGGTCAAGACCGCGCTGGGCGCCACCGTCAACGACGTCGTCATGGCCGCCTGCGCCGGTGGCCTGCGCACCTGGCTGGACCGGCGCGGGGCGCTGCCGTCGGACCCGCTGGTGGCGCTGGTGCCCGTCTCCGTGCGGACGGGGGAGGAGACCGACCGCTGGACCAACCGGGTGTCGATGCTCTCGGCCGTCCTGCCGACCGACGAGCCCGACCCCGTCCGCCGGGTCCGGCGCGTGCACGAGGCGATGAGCAGCAGCAAGGAGATCTTCTCCGCGCTGCCCGCCGAGCGGCTCACCGACTTCGCCGAGTTCCCGCCGCCGGCGGTCTTCGCGCGGGCGATGCGGCTCAGCGCCCGGCTGCGGCTGGGCTCCCGCCTGAGCCCGGGCAACCTCGTCATCTCCAACGTGCCGGGTCCGCGCACGCCGCTCTACGCCGCGGGCGCGCGGCTGGAGCACTACTTCCCGGTCTCGACGATCGTCGAGGGGCAGGGCCTCAACATCACGGTGCAGAGCTACCTCGACCGCCTGGACTGGGGCCTGGTGTCGTGCGCCGAGCTGCTCCCGGACGTCGACGTGCTGCTCCGCGACATCCTCGACGACCTGGACGCCCTCGCCGCCGCGGCCGGCGTGCAGGTGCCCGCGCCGGAGGCGGCCGCGCCCGCACCGCGCCGTCCCGCCCGGTCCCGCAGCGGCCCGGCCCGCGCCCGGCGCTGAAGCCGGTCAGAGGTCGCGGGCGTAGACCAGCAGGTCGATGCCGGGTCGCGGCGCCCAGTCCCGCTCGGGCAGCCGGGTGAAGCCGAGCCGGGCGTAGAGCCGGTGCGCGGCGGCCATCACCGGGTCGGTCGAGAGCAGCATCCGCCGCTTGCCGGCCGCGCGGGCCCGGCGCAGGCACTCGGTGACCAGCAGCTCCCCGACGCCGCGGCCGCGCGCCTCCGGGGCGACGACGAGCATCCGGAACGCCGCCTCCTGCGGCGACTCGGTGATCTCCCCGAAGTCGCCGTCGAGGACCAGCGCCACCGCGCCGACGACCCGGTCCCCGTCACGGGCGACCACCAGCTGCGACCGGGAGGCGCGGCCCGCGACGTCGGCCAGCTGCGGCAGGTACTCGTCGGAGGCCAGCCGCTCGTCCCGGTAGACGCCGACGGTCAGCGCCGCGATGGCCGGCCAGTCGGCGGGGACGGCGTCGTCGACGGTCACGGGCGGGGGGACGAGGGACGGTGCGGCCACGGGTGCCCAGCCTAGGCGGGCGCCCGACCTACCCTCGGGACCGATGAGCACCCTCTCCGAGCGCCTGCACCGCGGCGCGGCGACCGCCCCGTCGCAGGTCGACCACGCCCGCCGCCTGGTGGCCGACTGGCAGCTGCTGGCCGACCTGGCCTTCGCCGACCTCACCCTGTGGGTGCCGCTGCGCACCGGCGCGTGGTGGTGCGTGGCCCAGGTGCGCCCGCTCACCGCGCCGACCAGCCAGCCCGAGGACCTGGTCGGCAGCGAGGCCGACGGCCCCGACGCCGACCCGTTCCGGCTGGCGCACCGCGAGGGCCGGCCGGTGACCGAGGGGGAGCCGGACTGGTCCGGCGCCAGCCCGCGGCGGCGCGAGGTCATCCCGGTGCGGCACGACGGCGTCGTCGTCGCGGTGCTGGCCAAGGACACCAACCTCGCGGTGACCCGGTCGCCGTCGACGCTGGAGCTGACCTACCTCGACATCGCCGCCGACCTCTGCCTCATGGTCTCGGCCGGCACCTTCCCGCCGGAGAAGCTGCTCGACGCCGAGATGAGCCCGCGGGTGGGGGACGGGCTGGTCCGCCTGGACGCGGCCGGCCGCGCCGTCTACGCCAGCCCCAACGCCCTGTCGGCCTACCGGCGGCTCGGGGTGACCGGCGACCTGTTCGGCACGGACCTGGCGAAGGTGACGCGGGCGGCGTCGTCGGACCGGGTGGCGGGGGAGGCGGTGGCGGCCACCATCGCCGCCGCCGTGGCCGGGCGGTTCCCCGACCCGACCGACGTCGTGGGGCGGTCGGCGACGCTGCTGGTGCGCGCGCTGCCGCTGCAGGCGCCGGGCGCCGAGGAGGGCGCGCTGGTGCTGGTCCGGGACGTCACCGACCTGCGCGACCGCGACCGGGCGCTGCTGACCAAGGACGCGACGATCCGCGAGATCCACCACCGCGTGAAGAACAACCTGCAGACGGTCGCCGCGCTGCTGCGGCTGCAGGCCCGGCGGATGACCGAGCCGGCCGCGCGGGCGGCGCTGGAGGAGTCGGTGCGGCGGGTGGCCTCGATCGCCGTCGTCCACGAGACGCTCGCGGGCAGCCGGGAGGACGTGGTCGACGTCGACGACGTGCTCGACCAGGTGCTGCCGATGCTCGGCGACCTCACCTCGATCGGCCCGGCGGCGCGCACCCGGCGGGTGGGCGCCTTCGGCGAGCTGCCCGCGGCCACCGCGACGCCGCTGGTCATGGCGGTCACCGAGCTGCTGCACAACGCCGCCGAGCACGCCTTCCCGGCCGACGGTCAGCCCGGCTCGATCGAGCTGGTGGCCGAGCGCGACGGCGACGACCTGGTGGTGCGCGTCCGCGACGACGGCCAGGGGCTGCCGGAGGGGTTCGACCCGGCGGGGAGCGACGGCCTGGGCCTGCAGATCGTGCGGACGCTGGTGAGCAGCGAGCTCGGCGGGTCGCTGCTCATGCGGACGCCGGAGGAGCCGCCGGGTCCCGGCCGGCCGGGCACCGAGGTGGTCCTCGAGCTGCCCGGGGCGGGGCACCCCCGCCGTTAGGCGGGGCACCCCGCCGTCAGGGAGTGCCCGTCGCGGTGTCGGCCGGCAGGCAGACGTCGTCGCCGGAACGGCGCGAGGCCGGTCCCCGCCCGGGGGACCGGCCTCGCGCCGTTGCTCGGCCGGCGGGTGCCGGCAACTGCTGTGTCAGGCGCGGACGCGGGTGCGGGACTGACGGCGCTTGAGAGCACGCCGCTCGTCCTCGGACAGCCCGCCCCACACGCCGGAGTCCTGACCCGAGCGCAGAGCCCAGTCGAGGCAGGACTCGACGACCGAGCAGCGACGGCAGACCGCCTTCGCCTGCTCGATCTGCACGAGGGCGGGGCCGGTCGTCCCGATGGGGAAGAACAGCTCCGGGTCCTCGTCCCGGCAGAGCGCGCGGTGGCGCCAGTCCATGTCTGTGCACTCCTCGGTGTCGACTACATTGCTCGCAGATCGCTGACATCGGGCCGCATGCGCGGGCGCGACACCGGTTGCCCAGCGCCTCGTTCCAGCGACCGCCCACCGCTTGTTACCGGCAGGTTGCGTTCCTCTCGCGATGTTTTCACCTGAGGAACTCGTGTCAAGCGCACCGGGGCCCTGGGTCGACCCCTCGTGAGCAAGCTCACCACGGGCGTGCTAGGGGCGCCACTCGGTGGCGCGGTGGTGCACGACACAGGTCCCGAGGCGTGTCCTCCGGGCGCCGTGGGGGTTCCGCGCGCTAGGCGATGACGGAGAGCGCCGACGGCACCGACCGCACGCGCAGCCCGGTCGCCGTCCCGAGGTGGTCGCCGTCGAGCTGCCAGCCCTGCGGGCGCGACGCCCGCAGCTCGAAGCCGGCCAGGTCGTGCAGGCGGTGCACGCCGCGGCCGCGCGCGTCGGGGCGGCGGGCCAGCACCTGCCGGGTGGTGTGCAGCATCCGCAGCACGCCCATCCGGCCCAGGGCGAACACGTCGAGGCCCGCCTCGAAGGAGGCCTCGGGGCTCGGGTTGACCGGCCGGGAGCCCAGGTAGGTCCACGGGCTGACGTTCGACACCAGGCAGAGGAACAGCCCGTCGAGGTCGGGCGAGCCCGGGACGCACAGCGTCACGGCGGGACGGCGGCGCTCGCGGCCGAGGACGAACGCGCGGGTGGCCTCCCGGACGTAGAGCGCCCCGGTGGAGCGGCGGCCGCGCGCCCGCTGCGCCTCCACCCGGGCGATGACGTCGGCGTCGAAGCCCAGGCCGGCGGCGAAGACGAACCAGCGCGGGTCGGTCCAGCCGGGGTCGGCCGCGGCGTCGACCTCGGCGACGGCGGTCGCGACGCCCGGGTCGACCCCGCGCGCGGGCGCGGTGCTGGTGCCGGTGGCGCTGGCGGTGCCGAGGGAGACGCGGCGGGTGCGCCCGGCGCGCAGCGAGTCGAGGATCTCGCCGGTGGCCTCGACCGGGTCGCGGGAGCGGCCCAGGGCCCGGGAGAAGACGTTGGTCGAGCCGCCGGGGACGACGGCCAGCGTCGGCACGTGCTCACCCGGCCCGTCGGCCAGCAGGCCGTTGACCACCTCGTTGACGGTGCCGTCCCCGCCGAGCGCGACGACGACGTCGATCCCGTCGGCCAGCGCCTGCCGGCCCAGCTCCCGGGCGTGCCCGCGGTGGGTCGTCTCGGCGAGGTCCACCTTGAGCTCGCTGGCCAGCGCGCCGACCAGCACGTCCCGGACCCGCCCGGTGGTCGTCGTCGCCGCGGGGTTGGCCACCACGAGCGCACGCATGGGGTCAGGCTAGCCAGCACCCGGCCGCCCGACGGGCACGGACGGGGCCTCGCGTGACCGGTGACGCGTAGCCTCGCTCCTGTGACGGACGAGGACGCGAGCCGCCGCCCCAGCCGGGCCGAGCGGCTCCTCGGCGGCGCCGCGCAGCCCTCCGCCCGACCGCCGCGGCCGGGTCGGCCGGAGGCCCCGCCCGCGGTCGTCCGGGCGGCGCTGGTGGCCGCGATCGAGGCGGCCCTGCTGATCGGCGGGGCGCTGGTCATCCTGTGGCTGACCCTCACCAGCGACCCCGACAGCGTGGCCCGCGCGCTGGCCGAGGTGGTCTACGTCGGCATCTTCGGCGCCGTCCTGGCCGCGGCCGCCGTGGGCCTGCGGCGGCTGTCGGGGTGGGCGCGGGGACCGGTCGTCGTCCTGCAGATCCTGCTCGGTCTGTTCGGCTACAGCACCGCGTTCCCCGGCGGCCAGCCGCTGCTGGGCATCCCGCTGATCGTGCTGGCGGTCGCCGAGCTGTACCTGCTGTTCACGCCCGAGGCGCGGCTGGCCTTCCTGGACCGCTAGACGACCGGGCGCTAGACCACGAGGTCGACGACGTCGGCGATCGAGTCGAGGACCCGGCTGGGCCGGAACGGGAAGCGGCCGACGTCGGCGGCGGTGGTCGAGCCGGTGAGCACGAGGATCGTCTCCAGGCCCGCCTCGATGCCGGCGACGACGTCGGTGTCCATCCGGTCGCCGATCATCACCGTGCTCTCCGAGTGCGCGTCGATCCGGTTCATCGCGCTGCGGAACATCATCGGGTTGGGCTTGCCGACGAAGTAGGGCTTGGCGCCGGTCGCCTCGGTGATCATCGCGGCGACCGACCCGGTGGCCGGCAGCGGCCCCTCCGGCGAGGGCCCGGTGACGTCGGGGTTGGTGGCGATGAACCGCGCGCCGGTGCCGATCAGCCGGATCGCCCGGGTGATCGCCTCGAACGAGTAGGTGCGGGTCTCGCCGAGGACGACGAAGTCCGGGTCGGTGTCGGTGAGGGTGTAGCCGGCCTCGTACAGGGCGGTGGTCAGCCCCGCCTCGCCGATGACGTAGGCCGAGCCGCCGGGCAGCTGGGTGGACAGGAAGTCCGCCGTCGCCAGGGCCGAGGTCCAGATGGAGGTCTCGGGCACCTGCAGGCCCGAGCGCGACAGCCGGGCGGACAGGTCGCGCGGGGTGAAGATCGAGTTGTTGGTCAGGACGAGGAAGCGGCGGTCCTGGTCCACCAGCCGGGCGAGGAACTCGGCGGCGCCCGGGAGGGCCTGGCCCTCGTGCACGAGGACGCCGTCCATGTCGGTCAGCCAGCACTCCGCGGGGCCGCGCTCGATGGTCACCGCGTCAGCCTGCCGCATCGCGCCGGTCGGCCGCGAAACCGGCCAGTGCCCGGTCGGTGAGCCGGAACACCGTCCACTCGTCCATGGGGACCGCGCCGGCGGCCCGGTAGAACGTGATCGAGGGCTCGTTCCAGTCGAGCACCGACCACTCCAGCCGGTCGTAGCCGCGCTCGACGCAGGTGGCGGCCAGGGTGCGCAGCAGCTCCCGGCCGAGGCCGCTGCCGCGGTGCCGCGGCTGCACGTAGAGGTCCTCGAGGTAGATCCCGTGCGTGCCGCGCCAGGTGGAGAAGTTGAGGAACCACAGCGCGGTCCCGACGACGGCGCCGTCGCGCTCGGCGACGTGCCCGAACAGCGCGGGGGAGTCGCCGAACAGCGCGGTGTGCAGCTGCTCCTCGGTGAGCCGCACCTCGTGCGCCGCCTTCTCGTACTCGGCGAGCTCGCGCACCAGGCCGACCACGGCGGGGACGTCGTCGGGACGGATCGGGCGGACCGTCACGTCAGCACCTCACGGAGGCGGGCCGGCACCAGCCGGGCGAGGGGGGACAGCAGGGGGACCAGGACCGGCGCCAGCAGGTAGCCGTAGGCGAGCACGCAGCCGGTGACGACGGGGACGGTGGCGAAGCCGATCACCAGCGCGACCGCCGCGGCGACCAGGCCGTAGGGCCGGCCGCTCTTCGGGCTGACCAGCGAGCGGAACGAGCGGAACCGGACGGTGCTGACCATGAGCAGCGCCGGGACGGCCACGATGAGCAGCACCCACAGCCGGTCGCGGCCCTGCATCTGGTCGCCGAAGGCGAACACCGAGGCCAGCACGACGCCGGCCGCGCCGGGGCTGGGCATGCCGGTGAAGTACCGCTTGTCCGCCGTCGGGTCGATGGTGGTGTTGAAGCGGGCCAGCCGGATCGCGGCGCACGCCACCCAGAGGAAGCACACGACCCAGCCCAGCGGATCCCACTCGTCGCGGCCCTCGGAGAACAGCGTGAACGCCAGCAGCGCGGGGGCCAGGCCGAAGGACACCAGGTCGGCCAGCGAGTCGAACTGCAGGCCGAAGGCGCTCACCGCGCCGACCAGCCGGGCGACGGCGCCGTCGGTGATGTCGAACAGCACCGACAGGCCGATGAGCACCGCGGCGAGCGTGTACTGGCCGCGGATGGACACGAGGATGGCGGCGAAGCCGCACATCATGTTGCCCAGGGTGAACAGGCTGGGCAGGGTCGCCAGCGCGCGTCGGCGGCTGCCGCGCACCGACCCGCGGACGAACTCGACCGTGGCCGTGCGCCGCGTGGGGGTCGGCCGCCCCTCTCCCGAGGCGGTACTGGGCACCGCGGGCCCCTCAGCGCGCGGCGGGCCAGCGGGCGATGACGGTCTCCCCGCCGCGCACCCGCTGCCCCTTCCGCACGGTGAGCGTGCAGCCGGCCGGGACGAAGACGTCCATCCGCGAGCCGAACTTCATCAGGCCGAAGCGCTCGCCGGTGGCCAGCCGCCGGCCGACGCCGGTGCGCGTGACGATGCGGCGGGCCAGCACGCCGACCAGCTGCCGGAAGACGACGGTGCGCTCGCCCTCCGGGTGGTCCTCGCGCAGCCACAGCTCGCTGCGCTCGTTGCGGTGCGCCGACTCGGCGCGGTAGGCGGCCAGGAAGCTGCCCTTGCGGTAGGAGCTCTCGACGACCTCGCCGCGGTAGGGCGAGCGGTTGACGTGCACGTCGACCACCGAGAGGAAGACGCTGACCTGCTGCCACCCGCCCTCGGGCTCGGGCTGGGGCGCGACCCCCTCCTGCGGCTCGCCGGCGACCATCACCACGCCGTCGGCGGGGGAGAGGACGACGTCGGCCGGCGGCTCCTCGCGGTCGCAGGCGCGCTCGGGGTCGCGGAAGAACAGGACCATGTAGGCCGACAGGGCGAGGAACGGCCACGCGGCGAGCCGCGCCGAGCGGCGCCCGCGGGCCGCGCCGGCAGCGGCCAGCAGCGCGGCCGGGGCCAGGGGTCCGGTGATGAAGGGCCACCCGGCCCGGTCGATGCGCATCGAGGTCCGACGGTACCGGGGGCGGCCGGGCGGCCCGTCCACCCGCCGGGGAGGCCGGTGGGCGGGTCGCGGCGTCGGCTCGCGGGAGTGGCGACGTCGACCGGCCGTCGGGACCGGCCCCTCGTCCGGTCCGGGGGTGGCGGCGTGCGGACCGGCGGGCGCGACGGGACCCGTCGCGTCCCGGGGACGGCGACGGCCGGTGGGCGGGGTGCCCACCGGCCGTCGGGTCGTGCTGCGCGACTCAGGCCGCGGCCTTGGTCTCCCAGAAGATCCGGTCGATCTCGGCGATGTAGTCGAGGAGCTTCTGGCCCTCGGCCGGGTCCATGCTGCCCTTGCCGCCCGCGGCGCCGGCCTGCTTGGTGGCCTTGTTGAACAGCTCGTGCAGCTGCGGGTACTTCTCGAAGTGCGGCGGCTTGAAGTAGTCGGTCCACAGGACCCACAGGTGGTGCTTCACCAGGTCCGAGCGCTGCTCCTTGATGAGCACGCAGCGCTGCTTGAAGACCTCGTCGTCGCTGGCCTGGTACTTCTCCTGGATGGCCTTGACGGACTCCGCCTCGATGCGGGCCTGGGCCGGGTCGTACACGCCGCACGGGAGGTCGCAGTGCGCGGTGGCCTCCATGGCGGCGAACACGCGGCTGAGCAGCATGTGCCTACCTCCGATGTCGCGGGATCTGGTCGTCTGCGACCCTACTCGCGGTGATCACCCCTCACACGGGCGAGCGTCCCGTCCCGCCGCTGCCCGCGGTGTGGGTCCTCGCGCGGGTCACCGGCCCCTCGATGACGCCGACGGTCCGGCACGGTGACCGGCTGCTGGTCCGCCGGCTGCGGCGCGGCCGGGCCCGGGTGGGCGACGTCGTGCTGGCCCGTTTCCCGGCCCGCCCGGACCTGCTGGTGGTCAAGCGGGTGCACCGGCTGCTCGACGGCGGCGCCGTCGACGTCCGCGGGGACAACCCGCTGGTGACCGACGACAGCCGGGCCTACGGGCCCGCGGTCGCCGTGGGCCGGGTCGTCCTCCGGCTGCACCCGCGCCCCGGCCGGCTGGCCGCGGCCCCCGCCGGCTAGGCCCCGGCGCGCCGCTGCGCGTACCAGGCGCGGCACTCCTCCATCGTCGGCAGGATGCCCTGCTCGCGGGCCTGCGCCAGGGTGGGCGCGGCCCGGTCCTTGTCGGAGAGCCGGACCTCGACGTCGTCCGGCCACGGCAGGCCGAGCTCGGGGTCCGTCGGCGAGACGCCGAACTCGCGGCCCGGGGAGTAGCCCGAGGAGACCAGGTAGGTGACCGACGAGCCGTCCTCGAGGGAGAGGAAGGCGTGGCCGAGGCCCTCGGCGAGGAAGACCGCGCGCGGCTGCTCCGCCTCGAGCAGGACGGCGTCGGAGACGCCGAAGGTGGGCGAGCCGACCCGGACGTCGACGACGACGTCGAGCACCCGTCCCGCCGGGCAGTACACGTACTTGGCCTGCCCCGGCGGCACGAGCGCGAAGTGCACGCCGCGCAGCACGCCGCGCGCCGAGACGCTGTGGTTGGCCTGGGCCAGCGGCAGCGCCCACCCGGTGGCGGCGGCGAGCACGTCCGCGCGGTACCACTCGGTGAACCGCCCCCGGTCGTCCCCGTGCGGCACCAGGTCGAGGACGTAGCTGTCCGGGACGGCGAGTTCTCGGATCTCCACGGGCGCACGGTAGCGAGCCCCCTGCCCCGCGCGCGGGTCGGCGGCCGGGCGACGGAGGTCACAGCACTACCCTGTCGAGGCCATGAGCGCAGCGACGGGCTCCGCCGGGGACAGTGCCGACCGCTTCAGCGGGGACGCGGCGTTCGCCGTGCACGAGGGCGGCAAGCTCGCGGTGCGCCCGACCCGGCCGATCGAGACCCGCGAGGACCTCGCGCTCACCTACACCCCGGGCGTCGCCCGCGTCTCGAGCGCGATCGCCGCGGAGCCCGCGCTGGCCCGCCGGTTCACCTGGGCCCCGCGGGTGGTCGCGGTGGTCTCCGACGGCACCGCCGTCCTGGGCCTGGGCGACATCGGCCCGGCCGCGGCGCTGCCGGTGATGGAGGGCAAGGCCTGCCTGTTCAGCGAGTTCGCCGGGCTGTCGGCGGTGCCGATCGTGCTGTCGACCACCGACGTCGACGAGATCGTCGAGACCGTCGCCGCGATCGCGCCGTCGTTCGGCGGGATCAACCTCGAGGACATCAGCGCCCCGCGCTGCTTCGAGGTCGAGGACCGGCTGCGCGAGCGGCTCGACCTGCCGGTCATGCACGACGACCAGCACGGGACGGCGATCGTCGTGCTCGCCGCGCTGCGCAACGCCGCCCGGGTCACCGGCCGCACCCTGGCCGACCTGCGGGTGGTCGTGGCCGGCGCCGGCGCGGCGGGCATCGCCTGCACGAAGATCCTGCTCGGCGCCGGGGTCGGTGACATCTGCGTCGCCGACTCCCGCGGCGTGCTGCACACCGGCCGCGAGGACCTGACGCCGGTGAAGCGCTGGGTCGCCGAGAACACCAACCGCTCGGGGTACGCGGGCACGATGACCGGCGCGCTCGAGGGTGCCGACGTCTACCTCGGCCTGTCCGGCGGCTCGGTGCCCGAGGCCGCTATCGCCTCGATGGCGCCCGGCTGCATCGTGTTCTCCCTGGCCAACCCGACGCCGGAGGTCGACCCGGAGATGGCCGCGCGCCACGCCGCCGTCGTCGCCACCGGGCGCAGCGACCTGCCCAACCAGATCAACAACGTGCTGGCCTTCCCCGGGGTGTTCCGCGGCGCCATCGACGCCGGCGCGACGGCCATCACCGAGGAGATGAAGCTGGCCGCCGCCGAGGCGATCGCCGGCGTCGTCGGCGACGACCTCGCGCCCGGCCACGTGGTGCCCAGCCCGCTGGACCGGCGGGTGGCCACCGCGGTCGCCGAGGCCGTGGCCGCCTGCGCCCGGGAGCAGGGCGTCACCCGCTGAGCGCCGCCCGGCGGGGCCGGTAGACCAGGTCGAGGACGCCGGCGAGCAGCCGCTCGGCCACCGGGCGGGGGAGGGCGGCCACCAGGGCGTGCACCGGCGCCATCCGCTCGGGCAGCCGGCCGCCTCCGACACCGGCGACCTCCAGCAGCGCGTCGACCTCGGCGACGGTGAGCGCCGCGGGGTCGATGGTGGCGGCCGCCGCCACCAGGTCCGGGTCGGCCACCGGCGGGGGCAGCGCCGCGGCCGCCCGGGCGGCGTCGGCGAGGTCGGCGAGCAGGGTGTCCACCCGGCCGGCCGTGGCGCCGGTGACGGTGAGGTGCAGCGTGGCCGGCAGGTCCGCGCCGCCGGGCTGGGCGTACGGCGGCTGCGGCTGCAGCAGCCAGCCGCGGGCGGTGGCCTCGTCGGCGAGGTTGAGCACGTCGACGCCGTCCGGGCCGTCCTGCGCCAGCGCGACCAGCGTGGCCACCGGCGTCCCGACCACCCGCAGGCCGGGGATCGCCGCCGCGCCCTCGGCGAGCGCCACCGTGGCCGCCCGGGTGGCCCGCGCCAGGTCGGCGTAGCCGTCGCGGCCCAGCCACCGGTGCACCGCCCACGCGGCGGCCATCGGCCCGGCCGGGCGGGTGCCGGCCAGCGTCGGGTTGACCACCGGGTAGCCGGGCCAGCCGGCGGTGCTGAACCAGTGCCCCTGCCGCAGTTCGGGCTCGGCGGTGAGCAGCACCGAGACGCCCTTGGGCGCGTAGCCGTACTTGTGCAGGTCCACCGACAGCGAGGTCACGCCGGGCACCGACAGGTCGAAGGGCTCCGGGACGTCGTCGAGGAAGGGCAGCACCCAGCCGCCGATGCAGGCGTCGACGTGGCAGGGGACGCCCGCGGCGGCGGCCAGGGCGGCCACCTCGCCGACGGGGTCGAGCACGCCGTGCGGGTAGGACGGCGCGCTGACGACGACCAGCGCGGTGCGGGCGTCGAGAGCGTCCGCCACCGCGGAGGGGAGCGCCCGGCAGGTGACGGGGTCGACGGCGACGTCGGCCACCTCGAGGTCGAACAGGTGCGCGGCCTTGCGGAACGCGGCGTGCGCGGTGACCGGCAGGACCAGCCGCGGCCGCCCGGTGCCGCCGCGCGCCCGCCACCGCTCGCGGGCGGCCAGCACCGCCAGCAGGCAGCTCTCGGTGCCGCCGCTGGTGACCGTGCCGACCGTCGCCGGCCCGCCGCCGAGCAGGTCGGCCGCCGCGCCCACCAGGTCGTCCTCGATGCGGGCGACGCTGGGGAAGGCGGTCGGGTCGAGCGCGTTGGTCCACTGGAACGCGGCCTGCGCGGCGGCGGCGAGGTCCTCGACGCCGGCCAGCCCGGAGTCGTAGACGTAGGCCATCGTCGAGCCCCCGTGGGTGGGCACGTCGCCGGCCTGCAGCGCGGTGAGCTCGGCCAGCACCTCCTGCGGCGTCACGCGGGGACCTCCTGGGGCCGGGCGGGGACGGGGTGGAGCCGGTAGCGGGCCAGCACCGGGAGGCTGGCCAGCACGAACAGCGCCGGGACGACGGTGAAGCCCAGCCGGACGGCGAGCACCGCGCCGCCGGACTGGACGGCGTCGCCGCCGGTGGAGGAGACGTAGCCGGCCGCGGCGAGCAGCAGCCCGAGCAGGCCCGGCCCGACGGCGAGGCCGAGCGTCTCGGTCGCCGTCCACACGCCGGTGAAGACGCCGGCCCGCCGGCGGCCGGAGGCGGCCTCGTCGGCGGCGACGACGTCGGGGAGCATCGCCAGCGGGAACATCTGCATGCCCGCGTAGCCGACCCCGACCAGCACGACCAGCGCGACGGCCGGCCCGGTGCCGCCGGTGCCGACCAGCGCGAGCGCCCCGGCCCCGGCCGCGAACAGCGCCGAGGACGCCAGCAGCCCGGTGCGCTTGCCCAGCCGCCGGCTCACCCGCAGCCACAGCGGCATGACGAGGATCGCCGGGCCCACCAGCGCGGCGAACAGCACCGAGCCGGCCGCGGCGTCGCCGAGCACGTGCTCGGAGTAGTAGGGGACGCCGGCGAGCATCACCCCGATCCCCAGCGCCTGGACGACGAAGCCGGTGAGCAGCACCCGGAACGGCCGGGACCGCCAGGCGACGACGAGCGTGGCGCCCAGGCGCCCCTCGCTCTCGACGCGGGTGAGGGTGGGCGCCCGCCGCGTGCCGGCCACGGCGCCGAGCATCCCGGCGGCCAGCAGCACCGCCACGAAGACCGCCATGGCCAGGTGCCCGGCTCGCCCGCCGCCGGCCAGGTCGACCACCGCGGGCGCGCCGGCGCCGGCGAGCAGGATGCCCAGCGCCAGCGCGGCCACCCGCCAGGACATGAGCGTCGACCGCTCGCCGGGGTCGTCGGTGATCTCGGCCGGCTGGGCCACGTAGGGCACCTGGAAGCAGCCGTAGGCGGTCGCGGCGAGCAGGAAGGTGACCGCCACCCACGCCGCGGCCGCCGCGGGCGGGGCGCCGGGGCCGGCGAACACGAGGACGAACAGCGGCGGCAGGGCGAGCCCGCCGGCCAGCATCCACGGCCGGCGCGGCCCCCAGCGGCCCGCCGTCCGGTCCGAGCGGCTGCCGACCCACGGGTTGAGCAGCACGTCCCAGGCCTTGGGGGCGAACACCACCAGCCCGGCCAGCCCGGCGGCGACGCCCAGCTCGTCGGTCAGGTAGTGGAGCAGCAGCAGGCCGGGCACCGTGCCGAAGGCCGCCGTCCCGATCGAGCCCAAGGCGTAGCCGAGGTGGGTGCCCCGGGACAGGCGCGGTGCGACGGCGGTCACAGCGGGGGACCGTAGCCGCCGCCGGCGCGGCACGGTCTCGGAACCCTCCCCGGGTTCCACCGATGAGGGACGGGCCGCCGGGCGGTCCTCCCCGTGTGGCCCGGCGACGGCGCCCGGCCCCGCCCACCCAGGAGGCGACCATGGACCCCGACCCGAGCACCCCCACCGCCCCCGAGGCCCGCACGGCGGCGCTGCGCAGCCTCGACCGGCTCGTCGGCACCTGGACCGTCTCGGGCCCCGGCGGCCCGCGCGGGGAGGTCCGCTACGAGTGGATGGACGGCGGCAACTGGCTGGTCCAGCACGTGGACCTGCGCGGCGACGACCCCACCCGCGGGGTGGAGTACATCGGCTGGGACGAGGCCGCCGGCGAGCTGCGCTCGCACTACTTCGGAGCCGGCGGGGAGCTGCTCGAGTACACCTACCGGGTCGGGTACGACGTCCTCCGGATCTGGTTCGGCGGCACCGACTCCCCGGCCCGCTACGAGGGGCGCTGGAGCCCCGACGGCACGGTCAACGAGGGCGCCTGGCGCTGGCCCGGCGGCGGCTACGAGTCCACGATGACGCGCGCCGGCTGACCTCGGCCCGGCACGGCCCCCGCGCGGGCCCCGGGCTGCTCCGGGGAGGTCGCGGGCGGCCGGGCCACGGTCGGACGTCAGCGCCGTCCGGCCACCCGCGGAGCCAGCGCGCCCCGGGCGGCCTGCGCCTCCGCCGTCCGCGCCTGCCCGGCCGCCGGCGCGCGCTGGGCGTCCCACCGGGCACCGAGGCTCGCCCCACCGGGGGCGCGAGCACGCCGACCGCCGCGATCGGCGCCCACACGGGGTCCACCGGCCACGGGCTGGTCACCCACGCCGACCGCGGCGCGGCGGGCCGGGGCCCACGCGGCAGCCAGCAGCACCGGGCACCGGAGGCGGCGAGCCAGGCGACGCAGCCGTGGGACGCGACGACCAACAGCAGCGCCCGGTCCCACCGCCGTCGCCGGGGCCGCCATGGGAGCCGGCCCGTGTCGACGCCCGTCCACAGCGCCGCGGCGACCGCCCGCAGCGCGCGGGCGAGCAGCGGCTGCCACCAGCGGGGTGCGGTGCGGACGTCGGCCATCGCCGCCGGATGCCAGGACCCCGCGACGGCAGCCGGGAGTCAGCCGAGGCCGAGTTCGGCAGCAAGGTGTGCCAGATGTGCGTGAGTCCGTGCGTGGCGCGGCCGGTACGGATCCCCTGTACGGGTGAGACTCGCGCCAGCGATGACTCCTGGCACCGACGGCCGTCCTTCCCCTGGACGGCGAGGCCCCGGCGTCGGCGGGCCGGCAAGGGCAACGAGAGGGATCCAGGTGACCGAGATCAAGCAGGACGTGGACGCGCGCGTCCAGACCGAGCGCACCCGACTGCTCCACGTGCTCGACGGGCTCGACGAGGAGCAGTGGGACACCCCCAGCCTGTGCGCCGGCTGGGCGGTGCGAGACCTCGCCGTGCACCTGCTCATGCCGTACGAGCTCTCGGCACCCCGGTTCCTGCTGATGATGCTGCGCGCCAGGTTCGACTTCGACCGCGCCGCCGACCGCTGGGCGACCACGGACACACGGACACCGGCCGAGGTGGTCGCCGGCCTGCGGAAGACCGAGCACCGCAGCTTCTCCGTGCCCGGCGCACCCGTCGAGGCGCCGCTGAGTCACCTGGTCATCCACGCCCAGGACGTCTACCGGCCGCTCGGGGTGCCATCCCCGACCGACCCGGAGAACGCCCGGGTCGCCCTCGAGCAGCTGACCAGCCCCCGCGCCCGTCGCTCGCTGCCGCCGGGCATCCTCGACGGGCTGGCGTTCTCGGCCACCGACACCGACTGGCACTACGGCGAGGGCGCCCAGGTCTCCGGACCGGCCACCGCGCTCCTCACCACCCTCTCCGGCCGAACCGCCGCCCTGCCCGAGCTCGCCGGTGCGGGCGTGGCAGACGTGCGAGCGCGCCTGTAGCCGCCGGGCGCGAGAGCGCCAACGCGCACCACACCGCTCACATCGGGGTAGCCGCGCTCACGCACAGAGGATCACACCCTGCTGCCGAGCTCAGCCGAGGCTGAGCAGGTCGGTCAGGTAGGGGTCCACGGTCTCGCGGACGCCGGTGTTGGCGTATACGAACCACACCGCGACGCCGAGGAACAGCGGCGCCAGCACCGCCTTCTCCAGCGTCGTCCCGGTGCGCATCGGGGTGAGTGCGAGCCGCCGCCGCTTGGCCAGCCACAGCACCGGCAGCGGCACGCCCTGCCTGGTGATCAGGTCGCCCGCGATGTGGGTCAGGACGCCGAGCCCCACCGCGTAGGGCAGCCACGTCGGTTGCGGGCTGTGCGCCAGCAGCAGCCAGGCGCCGCCGAAGGAGAGCAGCAGGTTGCCGACGACGGTGTTCTCCGCCCGGCCGGGGATGACGAAGTGCAGCGCCCGCAGCGCCAGCCCGATCCCGAGCGCCATGACCACGAGGCTGGCCCAGAACAGGTTCGCCGCGGCCAGCGCGAGCGCGCCGAAGGCCAGCGGCGCCAGGACGGCGTCGTGGGTGCCCCAGCGGTGCCCGCCGGCCAGCCGGCCGATCGCGCCGGAGGGCACGTCGGTCACCGGCCCCCACATGTCCGAGACCGTGGAGCCGGTGTGGTCGAGGTCGGGCAGCATGGCGAACCCGCCGACGGCGGCGACCCACGCGACCTGGGCGACGGTGCCCTCGACGGGCGCCCAGGGCAGGGTCGCCGCCCCGGCCGCGAGTCCGGACAGGGCGTGCGAGTGACCGAGCACGGACACAGCGTGCCGTCGTCCGCGGCCCGGCCGGCGCAGGCGCGCTCCGGAGACGACGAGATCGGCGGTCCCGCCGCCTCCGGGTGGCCGGAGCGGGCGGGACCGCCGATCTCGTGAGGGTCCTTCGTCTAGTCGAGGTCGTCGACGTCGTCGGTGCCGCCGCGCGCCAGCCACGTGGCCAGCCGCTCGACCGGCACCTCGAAGTCGGGGTGCTGGTCGACGAAGGCCCGCAGCTGGTCGGCCAGCCAGGCGAGGGTCACCTGCTCCTCGCCGCGCCGGTCGGCCAGCTCCTCCAGCCCGCGGTCGGTGAAGTACACGCCGGGCTCAGTCCGCGAAGGCGCTCGCGATGAGCTCCTTCTGCTCCACCTCGTGGACCTTCGCCGAGCCGACCGCCGGGCTGGCCGAGGCCTTCCGGCTGACCCGCCGCAGCGTCCGGCCGCCGAGGTGCTCGGGGAGGTTGAGCGCCATGAACGACCAGGCGCCCATGTTCGCCGGCTCCTCCTGCACCCAGACCAGGTCCTGCGCGTTCGGGTAGCGGCCGACCGCCTCGGCGATCTGCTCGGCCGGCAGCGGGTAGAGCTGCTCGACCCGCAGGATCGCGGTGTCCGCGCGGCCCTCGCTCTCCCGCTGCGCGAACAGGTCGTAGGCGACCTTGCCGCTGCACAGCAGCACCCGGCGCACCGCGGCGTCGTCGAGCGGCTCGCCGCCGACACCCGGGTCGCCGAGCACCGGGCGGAAGCCCTCGTCGGTGAAGTCCGCGACCGGGCTGACCGCCGCCTTGGCCCGCAGCAGCGACTTCGGCGTGAACACGACCAGCGGCCGGTGCACGTCGGAGAGCGCCTGCCGGCGCAGCAGGTGGAAGTAGTTGCCCGGCGTCGAGCAGTTGGCGACGGTCATGTTGTTCTCGGCGCACAGCTGCAGGAACCGCTCGATGCGGCCGCTGGAGTGGTCCGGGCCCTGCCCCTCGAGGCCGTGCGGCAGCAGCATGGTCACGCCGGAGCGCTGGCCCCACTTGGCCTCGCCGGAGGAGATGAACTCGTCGATGACCATCTGCGCGCCGTCGACGAAGTCACCGAACTGGGCCTCCCAGAGGACCAGCGCCTTGGGGTTGGCCACCGAGTAGCCGTACTCGAAGCCCAGCGCCGCGTACTCGGACAGCAGCGAGTCGTAGACGAAGAACTTCGCCTGGTCCTCGGCCAGGTGCGCCAGCGGCGTGTACTCGGCGGCGGTCTCCCGGTCGATGAGCACCGAGTGGCGCTGCACGAACGTGCCGCGGCGGGAGTCCTGACCGGCCAGCCGCACCGGCACGCCCTGCATGAGCAGCGACCCGAAGGCCAGCAGCTCGCCCATCGCCCAGTCGATGCCGCCCTCGCTGACCATCGCCGCGCGCCGCTCGAGCAGCCGCTTGAGCTTGGGGTGCGGGGTGAAGTCCGGCGGCAGCGAGACGTGCGCGTCGCCGATCGCCTTCATCACCTCGGGGGTGATGGCGGTGGCGACGGCCGAGACCTGCTGGGCCGGCTGGTCCATGACCGGCTGCGGCTTCGGGGTCTCGGTCGCGTCGTGGGTCTCGGCGAAGGCCCGCTCCAGCTGGTCGCGGTAGTCCTTCAGGGCCTCCTCGGCCTCGGCCAGCGTGATGTCGCCGCGGCCGACCAGCGCCTCGGTGTACAGCTTCCGGACCGAGCGCTTGCGGTCGATGATGTCGTACATCAGCGGCTGGGTCATCGACGGGTCGTCGCCCTCGTTGTGCCCGCGGCGGCGGTAGCAGACCAGGTCGATGACGACGTCCTTCTTGAACGCCTGCCGGTACTCGACCGCCAGCCGGGCCACGCGCACGCACGCCTCGGGGTCGTCGCCGTTGACATGGAAGACCGGCGCGTTGACCATCCGCGCGACGTCGGTCGAGTACAGGCTCGAGCGGGCCGCGGCCGGGCTGGTGGTGAAGCCGACCTGGTTGTTGATGACCACGTGCACGGTGCCGCCGGTGCGGTAGCCGCGCAGCTGGGACAGGTTCAGCGTCTCCTGGACGACGCCCTGGCCGGCGAAGGCGGAGTCGCCGTGCAGCAGGACCGGCAGGACGGTGAAGCCCTGCTCGCCCTTGTCGATCATGTCCTGCTTGGCGCGGGTGATGCCCTCGAGGACGGGGTTGACCGTCTCCAGGTGCGAGGGGTTGCTGGCCAGCGAGACGGCGATCTGGGCACCCGGCTTGAACGGGTTCTCGAAGGTGCCCTCGGCGCCGAGGTGGTAC
The DNA here is from genome assembly GCF_054050315.1 of Geodermatophilus sp. SYSU D00867. Classification (NCBI taxonomy): domain Bacteria; kingdom Bacillati; phylum Actinomycetota; class Actinomycetes; order Geodermatophilales; family Geodermatophilaceae; genus Geodermatophilus; species Geodermatophilus sp. SYSU D00867. The sequence goes on from NZ_JBJGZC010000019.1 coordinate 44,986, forward strand.
TTGACGTCGCCCGAGCCCTGGACCGTGCCGGGGTCGATGTTGCCCTCGAACTCGCCGAAGATCTTCGAGTAGCTCTTGCCGAGGACGTTGGCGAGCACGTTGAGCCGGCCGCGGTGGGCCATGCCGATCGCGACCTCGTCGAGGCCGTGGTCGGTGCCGGCGATGAGGACCTCGTCGAGGATCGGGATGACCGACTCGCCGCCCTCGAGGCTGAACCGCTTCTGGCCGACGTACTTGGTCTGCAGGAAGGTCTCGAACGCCTCAGCGGCGTTGAGCCGGCCGAGGATGTGCTTCTGCTTCTCCCGGTCGGGCTGCTCGGCCTTGAGCTCGATGCGCTTCTGCAGCCACTCGCGCTCCTCGGGGTCGGTGATGTGCATGTACTCCACGCCGACGGTCCGGCAGTAGGAGTTGCGCAGCACGCCGAGGATGTCGCGCAGCGGCATGACCTTCTCGCCGACGAACCCGCCGACGGGGAAGGGCCGGTCGAGGTCCCACAGCGTGAGGCCGTGCTGGAGGATGTCCAGGTCGGGGTGACTGCGGACCTTGAACTCGAGCGGGTCGGTGTCGGCCATGAGGTGGCCGTTGCGCCGGTAGGACTCGATGACCTCGATGACCCGGGCTTCCTTGTCGATCTGCCCCTCGCGGCTCACCCGCACGTCCGGCATCCAGCGCACCGGCTCGTAGGGGAGGCGCAGCGACCGGAAGACCTCGTCGTAGAAGCCGTCCTCGCCGAGCAGCAGCTGGTGCAGCCGGCGCAGGAAGTCGCCGGACTCGGCGCCCTGGATGATCCGGTGGTCGTAGGTCGAGGTCAGCGTGATGATCTTCGAGACGCCGAGCTCGGTCAGCGCCTCGGGGCTCATCCCCTGGAACTCGGCCGGGTACTCCATCGCGCCGACGCCGATGATCGCGCCCTGGCCGGCGGTCAGCCGCGGCACCGAGTGGACGGTGCCGATCGTGCCGGGGTTGGTCAGGCTGATCGTGGTGCCGGAGAAGTCCTCGAGGGTCAGCTTGCCGGCGCGGGCGCGGCGGATGACGTCCTCGTAGGCGCCCCAGAACTGGGCGAAGTCCATCTGCTCGGCGGCCTTGATCGAGGCGACGACGAGCGAGCGGGAGCCGTCGGCCTTGGGCAGGTCGATGGCGAGGCCGAAGTTGACGTGCTCGGGCTGCACCAGGGTCGGCTTGCCGTCGACCTCGGCGAAGGCCGCGTTCATGTTCGGGAAGTCGTCCAGCGCCCGGACCAGCGCGTAGCCGATCAGGTGGGTGAACGAGACCTTCCCGCCGCGCGAGCGCTTCAGGTGGTTGTTGATGACGATGCGGTTGTCGGCCAGCAGCTTGGCCGGCACCGCCCGCACGCTCGTCGCCGTCGGCACGGTGAGCGAGGCGTTCATGTTCTTGACGACGCTGGCCGCCGCACCCCGCAGCGGGATCCGCTTCGGGCCGTCGGCGGCGGCCGGGGCGGGCTTGGCGGCCGGGGCGGGCTTCGCCGGGGCGGGCGCGGCCTTCGCCTTCTGGTCGGCGCGGTCGGCGGCCTGGTCGACCACGGTGGCCTCCGTGCGCTCGGGGACCGGGGTGGCGCGCGCCGGGGCCGGGGACGGCGCCGCGGGGGCGGTGGCCGGCGGAGCCGAGGCGGCGGCGTCGGCGGCCGCGGGGCGCTCGGGGGCGGCCGCGGGGGCCGGCTGCGCGGCGGCGCCGTTGCCGGCGGGGGCCTGCTCACGGTCGTCGCTCGCGGCGACCGGGCTGCCCGGCCGGTAGTCGGCGAAGAAGTCGTGCCAGGCCTGGTCCACGCTGGACGGGTCGGCGAGGTACTGCTGGTACATCTCCTCGACCAGCCACTCGTTGGTGCCGAAGCCCGCCACCGCGGAGGAGGACGAGGTGGTGGACGGCCGGGATGAGTTGTCGCGTGACACGGGGCGAGTGCCTTCTTCGTCGTCGGTGGACGTCGCTGGACCGGGGTTGGAGTCTACGCCCGTCCGGTTCTCCGGAACCGGACGGAGCAGGCCGTCCGCGTTCCGGACGCCGCTGGTCGGGGGCCGGTCAGTCGGTCGCGCCGGACGCGACGAGCAGGTCGACGAGCGCGTCCCGGGCGCCCGCCTGACCAGCGTCGCGCCGGTGGCGGGCCGCCGCGACCCGGCCGATGTCCAGGGCGCTGGCGCCGTCGCTGGTGGTGGCGTTGACGTCGGCCCCGGCGGCCAGCAGCAGCCGCACGACCTCGGGCGCGTCGTCGCCCGGGCCGGCCGCGACCGCCTCGTGCAGCGCCGTGCGGCCGGTGTCGGGGTCCCGGCGGCCGACGGTGGCGCCGGCGTCGAGCAGCACGCGGACCAGGTCCGGGCGGCCGGCGGCGGCCGCCGCGGCCAGCGCGCCGCCGTCGGGGTCGGCGCCGCGGTCGAGCAGCAGGCGGAGCGCGCCCGCCGCCCCGCCGGCGGCGGCGAGCGTCAGCAGGTCCCAGCCGCCCGCGGCGTCGGTCAGCGGCGCCCCGGCGTCGAGCTCGGCGGCGAGCCGGCCGGTGTCGTCGAGGTAGGCGGCGGCCGCGGCGTCGACGGCCGCGCCCAGCCCGGTGAGGACGGGCACCAGCTGCGGGGCGTGCTCGACGGCGACGTGCAGCGGCGTGCGGCCGGACTCGGTGCGCGCGGCGAGGTCGGCACCGGCCTCGACCAGCACCTCGACCACGTCCTCGCGGCCCTGCGCGACGGCCAGGTGCAGCGGGGTCCAGCCGCCGTCGCCGTCGTGGTCGACCGCGCCGGTCAGCAGCCGCGGCGTCTCGGCGACGGCGCTGCGGACGGCCTCGGCGTCGCCGTCGGCCACCAACCGGCCCAGGCGCTGCACGGTCATGCGGGTGGTCATGCGGGAGGACCTCTCGGTGCGGGTTCGGGGAGGCCGGCGACGGCTAGCCGACGTCGCGGCGGACGGCGAGGAAGGTGCCGAGCAGGGCCGCCAGCAGACCGTAGCCGAGCAGCAGCAGGCCGCCCTGCCACGGCTCCAGCAGGTCCGGGGCCTGGAAGTCGGAGGTGATCGCCTGCACCGCACCGCCGGGCAGCCACTTGTAGGCGCCCTGGATCGCGCCGATCGAGGAGATGATCGGCTCCGCCACGTACAGGTAGACCAGCGCGCCGACGATCGCGCCGACCTGGTTGCGCAGCAGCGCGCCGACGCCCACGCCGATGACGGCGAAGACGACGAGCACCAGCCCGGCCGCGCCCAGCGTCCGCAGGTTGTCCGCGTCCAGCGACGGCGCCGCCCCGCGGGCACCGGCGTAGACCAGCACGACGACGGCGTCGACGACCAGCACGAGCAGCGCGAACGGGACGGCCGCGGCGGCGTAGGCGAGCAGCTTGCCGGTGACCACCCGCCCGCGGCGCGGGGTGGTGAGGAAGGTCGGCGTCGCGGTGCGGTGCCGGTACTCGGCGGTCATCCCGATGATGCCGAGGATCAGGAAGAAGACGCTGGCGTTGGCCGCGACGGAGAAGACGACCTCCTCGTACTCCGGCGTCCCCACCGCGGGCAGCCCCGGCTGGCCGTCCTGCTCGGCGCCGGCCAGGCCGGTGAACAGCGCGGCGAAGCCGCCGGCCATGAGGCAGGCGCCGGCCAGCAGGCCGATCCACACGCGGGTGGTGAACAGCTTGGTCCACTCGGCGCGCACCAGCGCGGTCATCGGGCGGCTCCCTCGGTGGTCGCGGCGGCCGGGCCGGCGGCGAACTGCTCCTGGCCGGCGGTGAGCCGGAAGTAGAGGTCCTCGAGGCCGGTGGTCTCGGCGCGCAGCTCGTGCAGCTCGACCCCGGCGGCGAAGGCGCGGGCGCCGACGTCGGCCGTCGTCGTCCCGGTGACGGTGACCAGGCCGTCGTCGCCGCGGGTGGCGGGGATGCCCGCCCCCGCGAGGACGGCGGCCAGCCGGTCGGCCTCGGGGCTGCGGGCGAGCACGCTGCCCCCGGACGTCCCGGCGCGCAGCTCGGCGATCGAGCCCTGCCGCACCAGCCGGCCGGCGCCGACGATGACCACGCGGTCGGCGGTCTGCTCGACCTCGGCCAGCAGGTGGCTGGACACGAGGATCGTGCGGCCCTCGTCGTGGGCGAGGTGCCGCAGGAACCCGCGCAGCCAGAGGATGCCCTCGGGGTCCAGGCCGTTGGCCGGCTCGTCGAGCACGAGCACCGGCGGGTCGCCCAGCAGGGCGGTGGCCAGCGCCAGCCGCTGCCGCATGCCCAGGGAGTAGCCGCCGGCACGGCGGCGCCCGGCGGTGGTGAGCCCGACCCGCTCGAGCACCTCGTCGGCGCGGGAGACGGGCAGTCCGGCGGCGCGGCAGTACACGCGCAGGTGGTCGCGGCCGGAGCGGGCGGGGTGGAACGCGGTCTCGAGGACGGCGCCGACGGTGCGCACCGGCTCGCGCAGGGCCGCGTAGGGGACGCCGTCGAAGGTCGCGGTGCCGGCGTCGGGTGTGACCAGCTCGAGGACCATCCGCAGCGTCGTCGTCTTGCCCGCGCCGTTGGGGCCGAGGAAGCCGGTCACCGAGCCCGGCTCCACGGTGAAGCCGAGGTCGGAGACGGCCCGCACCGTGCCGAAGGTCTTGCTCAGGCCGGCCACCTCGACCCGCACCGGTCCCGGGCGTCCGGGGGTCGCGCTGGTCATGGTCCTCCTCGGCCGTCGGGTCCCCGTGCGGTCGCCATCCTGGCCCACGCCGGGGACGCCGCCGAGGTCCCGGGGGGAGCGGCGCGCCGCCGGTCACGGCCCGGCAACCCTCCGTCCACCAGCCGTTTCCCGGCAGCCCGATCGGGTGCCCGGCCGTGACCGGCGGCACAGCGGCGCGGCGCGATCACTACAGTGCGCGCCGTGAGCGCGTATCGGACGGTCGTGGTCGGGACGGACGGCTCGGAGTCCTCGCTGCGCGCGGTCGCGCGGGCCGGTGCCCTCGCCGGCGCCTGCGGGGCGACCCTCGTCGTGGCCTGCGCCCACCTGCCCACCGAGGAGGACGACCGGGAGCTGTCCCGGGCCCGGGACGTGCTGGGGGACGAGGCCTACCAGGTGGTCGGCTCGACCCCCGCCGAGGAGACCGTGCGTCACGCCGGTGAGGTGGCGTCGGAGGCGGGCGCCGGCGACGTGCGCACCGTCGCCGTCCTCGGGTCGCCGGTGGAGGCGCTGCTCGACGTCGTCCGGCGCGAGGACGCCGACCTGCTGGTGGTCGGCAACCGCGGGCTCAACGGCATCCGGGGCCGGCTGCTGGGCTCGGTGCCGGCCGACGCCACGCGCCGCTCGGCCTGCGACGTGCTCGTCGTCCACACGACGGGCTGACCCGGGGCGGACGTGGACCCCCTGTCCGGCCCGGACCGCGACGCCGTCCGGGAGGCCCTGGAGCGGCTGCTGCTCGGCGGCCCGCGCCGGCTGACCCGGCTGGAGGTGGCCGCGGCCGCGGGCATGCCGCCCGAGCGGACCCAGCGGCTGTGGCGCGCGCTGGGCTTCCCCGACGTCGCCGACGACGACCCGGCCTTCACCCTCGCCGACGTCGGGGCGCTGGGGACCCTGTCGGCGCTCATCGACTCCGGCTTCGTCGACCTCGACACCGAGGCCTCGATCGCCCGGGCCACCGGACAGGCGCTGTCGCGGCTGGCCGACTGGCAGACCGACCTGCTCGCCGACGTCCTCACCCGGCAGGCCCGCGAGCTCGGCCCCGAGGCCGTCGACCCGGTCGCCGCGGCCGACGTGCTGCTCCCGCTGCTGGCCCGCACCCAGGACTACGTGTGGCGCCGGCACCTCGCGGCCAACATCGACCGGGTGCTGGCGACCGGCGAGCCCGGCGACCGCCGCGAGCTCGCCGTCGGGTTCGCCGACCTGGTCGGCTACACCTCCCGCTCCCGCGGCATGGCCGCCCGCGAGCTCGGCGCGATGGTCGAGGCGTTCGAGGCGACCGCGACCGAGGTCATCGCCCGCTCGCACGGCCGGGTGGTGAAGACCGTCGGCGACGGCGTCCTCTACACCGCCGCCTCCGCCGACGACGCCGTCGAGATCGGGCTGACCCTGCCCGAGGCGTGGGACGCCCCCGACCGGCCGCCGCTGCGGGTCGGCGCCGCCTACGGCACGGTGCTCACCCGGCTCGGCGACGTCTACTCGCCGGTGGTCAACCTGGCCAGCCGGCTGACCTCGGTGGCCCGCGCCGGGACGGTGCTGGTCGACCGCGAGCTCGCCCGCCGCCTGCGGGGGCACCCCCGCTACCGGGTGCGGCCGCTGCGCCGGGTGTCGGTGCGCGGCTACGACCACCTCCGGCCCTGGCTCGTCCGCCGCCGCCCGGCGGGGGAGGAGGACAACGTGCTCGAGGCGATGCTCGACGAGATGGCCGACGAGGTGCTCGGCAGGGACCACGACGAGGACCTCGACGGGGACCTCGACGGGGACCTCGACGGGGACCTCGACGGGGACCTCGACGGGGACCTCGACGGGGACCTCGACGGGGACCGCGACGACGAGGCGGGCGACGGGAACGCGCGCGACGCCTGACCGGCCCGCGCGCTACCGTGGGCGCGTGCTGTGAGCCCCGGAACGACGTCGACCCGACCGATCCGTCCTCCCGGGAGCACCCCCATGAGCGCCACCCTCGTCGCGCGCGGCCTGGCCGCCGGCCACGGCGCGCGCGTCCTCTTCTCCGGCCTCGACCTCGTCGTCGCGCCCGGTGACGTCGTCGGCCTGGTCGGCGTCAACGGCGCCGGCAAGTCCACGCTGCTGCGCACGCTGGCCGGCGAGCTGCCCGCCGGCTCCGGCTCGATCACGCTGAGCCCGCCGACGGCGACCGTCGGGCACCTGCCGCAGGAGCGCGACCGCCGCGAGGGCGAGACCGTCGCCGCCGCGCTGGCCCGCCGCACCGGCGTCGCCGCCGCGCAGGCCGCCCTCGACGCCGCCACCGCCGACCTCGCCGAGGGCCGCCCCGGCGCCGACGACGCCTACGCCGAGGCGCTGGAGCGCTGGCTGGCCCTGGGCGGCGCCGACCTCGACGAGCGGCTCGAGCAGGTCCTCGCCGAGGTCGCCCCCGGCGTCGGCCCGGACGCCGCGGTGCCCGCGCTGTCCGGGGGCCAGGCGGCGCGGGTGGGGCTGGCCGCGCTGCTGCTGTCCCGCTACGACGTGCTGCTGCTCGACGAGCCGACCAACGACCTCGACCTGGCCGGCCTCGACCGGCTCGAGCGCTTCGTCGCCGGCAACCGCGCCGGCGTCGTCGTGGTCAGCCACGACCGGGAGTTCCTCGCCCGCACGGTGACCCGCGTGGTCGAGCTCGACCTCGCCCAGCAGCTGGTCCGGGTGGTCGACGGCGGCTACGAGGCCTACCTGGCCGAGCGGGAGGTGGCCCGCCGGCACGCGCGCGAGGAGTACGAGGAGTACGCGGAGACCCGGGCCGAGCTGGAGGCCCGGGCGCGCATGCAGCGCAACTGGCTGGCCAAGGGGGTCCGCGACGCGGTCAAGAAGTCGAAGGACCCCGACAAGCACATCAAGGCGCACAACCGGGCGACGGCGGAGAAGCAGGGGGCCAAGGCCAAGCAGACCGAGCGCCGGCTCGAGCGGCTGGAGGTGGTCGAGGAGCCCCGCAAGGAGTGGGAGCTGCGGATGACCATCGCCGCCGCCCCGCGGGCCGGGGCCGTCGTCGCCACCCTGCGCGACGCCGTGGTGCGCCGCGGGGACTTCACCCTCGGGCCGGTGAGCCTGCAGGTCGACTGGGGCGACCGGCTGGCGATCACCGGGCCCAACGGCGCGGGCAAGACGACGCTGCTCGGCGCGCTGCTGGGCCGGGTGCCGCTGGACTCCGGCGCCGCGTCGCTCGGCCCGGCGGTGCGGCTCGGCGAGGTCGACCAGGCCCGCGGGCTGTTCACCGGCGACCGGCGGCTGCTCGACGCCTTCGCCGCCGAGGTGCCGGACTGGCCGACCGCCGAGGTGCGCACCCTGCTGGCCAAGTTCGGCCTCACCGCCGAGCACGTGCTGCGGACCGCGGCGACCCTCTCGCCGGGGGAGCGCACCCGCGCGGCGCTGGCGCTGCTGCAGGCCCGCGGGGTGAACGTGCTCGTCCTCGACGAGCCGACCAACCACCTCGACCTGCCGGCGATCGAGCAGCTGGAGTCGGCGCTGGCGGCCTACCCGGGCACGCTGCTGCTGGTCACCCACGACCGCCGGATGCTCGAGGCGGTGGCCACCACCCGGCGGATCACCGTCGACGGCGGCCGGGTCAGGGAATGAAGGACCTCCCTGCCCCCCACCACTCGCAGGCTCGTGGCGGGGCCCTGCAGGGAGGCCGGAACAGCGGCAGGTGCTGCGCGCCGGCTGCTAGCTGAGGTCCTGGCCCAGCGCCTCGTCCAGGCCGACGGTGGCCATGCCGGCCCACGTCTCGTCGACGTGGTGGGCCAGGACCATGAGGTCGCGCAGGTTGCCCTCGCGGTCCCGGATGTGGTCGCGCAGCAGCGCCTCCCCGGTGAAGCCCAGGTCGGTGAACAGCGCCAGCGCCGCGCCCTGCTCGGCGACCACCTCGACGACCAGCTTCGCCAGCCCGTCGCCGACCGCCGTCACCAGCGCCTGCCGGGCGAGCTGGCGGCCCAGGCCCGCGCCGCGCCGGGTGGGGGAGACGACCAGCCGCACCTCCCCGACGTGCGAGGACCAGCCGGGCAGCGGGCGCACCGCGACGTAGCCGGCGACCTCGTCCCCGTCCAGCGCCACGAACCGCCGTCCGCCCGCGCCGCCCGACGCCCAGGACCGGACGACGTCGGGGTCGGTGACCTCCTCCTCGATGAAGGTCAGGTCCCCCTCGGGCAGGCCCGCGAAGAAGCGCAGCAGCGCGTCGCAGTGCGCCGACTCCAGCTCGACGACCTCCACGGTCAGTCCTCCCCGACCTCGTCGCTGCGCTTCCTCAGGAAGCCGATGATCTCCGGCACGGTCGTCTTCGCCGCCGTCCGGCCCACGACCAGGCCCATGTGCCCCGCGTTGAGCCGCAGCTCGTGCTTGTCCTCCGAGCCGACCAGGTCGATCAGCGGGGCGGTCGCGTCCGGCGGGACGATGTGGTCGCGGTCGGCGCGCACGGTGAGGAACGGCAGCCGGATGTCCGACAGGTGCACCGGGTCCCCGGCGACGGTCAGCCGGTCGGTGACCATCCCGTTGTCCCGGACCAGCATCTGCACCGTCTCGCGGGCGGCCGCGCCGGGGAACGGGATGTGGTCGTCGGACCAGCCGGTCATCGCCTGGTAGGCCTGCACGTACTCGTCGTTCCAGAGCCGCTCCCACAGCGTCACGTACCGGGTGACCTCGGAGGTGGGGGTGAGGGTGCGGAACCCCTGGACGACGACCCGCGGCGGCACGTTGCCGTCCTCGTCGACCACGTCGTCGACCTCGAGGCCGCCGCGGAAGACGTCGGCCATCGGCCCCATCTTCGTGAAGTCGACCGGGGTGGCCAGCACGGTGAGGCTGCGGACCGGGGCGTCGGGGTGGTGGGCGGCGTAGAGCAGGGTCAGGTCGCCGCCGAAGCAGTAGCCGAACAGGTTGACCTCGTCGGCGCCGGACAGCTCGCGGACCCGCTCGACGGCGGCGGGGATGTAGTCGTCGACGTAGTCCTCGAGCCGGTTCTGCGCGTCCCGGGCGTCGGGCTCGCCCCAGTCGACCATGTAGACGTCGAACCCCGCGTCGAGCAGCTGCTCGACGAAGGAGTTCCCCGGCGTGAGGTCGAGGATGTAGCTGCGGCTGATCAGGCTGAACACGATCAGCAGCGGCGGCGAGTACCGCACCTTGTCGCTGCGGTAGTGCCACAGCTGCGTGCGGCCGCGCTCCCAGACGACGTCCTTGGGCGTCAGCCCCACGCCGGGCCGGTCGACGCCGGCGACGAGCTTGATGCCGTTACGTGCGCGGAGGGCGTTGCGCTCCACGTCGCGGCGGACGCGGTCGAGGACCGCCTGGGGACTGGGCACCGTCGGCATCGGCTTCCTCCGAGGACGAGGGGGGCGGGACGTCCGCCGTCCGGGGACGGCGGCGCTCGTTCTCCAGCTGCACGGTCAGCCGCCGGACCTCGCGGTCGAGCGCGCCGACCTGGGCGCGCAGCCGGGCGAGGTCGGTGCCGGCGGGCAGGTTGACCAGGTGCCAGGCGCGCGCGGAGACGCCGCGGGCGGTGTCCCGGGCCAGCGTCTGCGCCCGGCGCAGCAGCCCGACGCCGGTGGCGAAGTACGGCGTCCGCACCAGGCTCTCGGCGTGCGGCGCCACCCGCTTCTCGGCGGCGTCGAAGGCCTGCCGCCACAAGGGGGTGCCCGGGGGGTCCTGCGGCGACATCGACGTACCTCCTACGGCTGGGACCTGCTGCCCGCCGGCCCTCCCTACCCGCCCGCCCGGTGATCTACCGCACAGCGCCGTTACGGTCCGGGGACGAGATCAGCAGGGGAGAGGAGACCACGGTGGCGGACAGGACGATCCTGGACATGTTCCGGCTCGACGGGAAGGTGGCGATCGTCACGGGGGCGTCCTCGGGGCTGGGCGTGGTGTTCGCGCGGGCGCTGGCCCAGGCCGGGGCGGACGTGGCGCTGGGGGCCCGCCGCGAGGACCGGATGGCCGCCACGAAGGAGGCGGTCGAGGCGGAGGGCCGGCGGGCGATCACCGTGCGCACCGACGTGGCGAAGGTGGAGGACTGCCAGGCGCTGGTCGACGCCGCGATGGCCGAGTTCGGCCGGGTCGACGTCCTCGTGAACAACGCGGGGATCGGCACCGCGGCGCCGGCCACCCGGGAGAAGCCCGAGGAGTTCCGGGCGGTGATCGACGTCAACCTCAACGGCTGCTACTGGATGGCCCAGGCCTGCGGGCGGGTGATGAAGCCGGGCAGCTCGATCGTGAACATCTCCAGCGTGCTGGGCCTGACCACCGCCGGGCTGCCGCAGGCGGCCTACGCGGCGAGCAAGGCCGGCCTGATCGGGCTGACCCGCGACCTCGCCCAGCAGTGGACCGGCCGCAAGGGCATCCGGGTCAACGCGCTCGCGCCGGGCTTCTTCGCCTCGGAGATGACCGACCAGTACCCCGAGGGCTACCTCGACCAGCAGATGGGCCGGGTGCTCGCCGGCCGCGCCGGCGACCCGATGGAGCTCGCCGCCGCCCTGGTCTTCCTGGTCAGCGACGCGGGCGGCTACGTCACCGGGACGACGATCCCGGTGGAGGGCGGCATGCTCACCAGCTGACCGCGATCCCGGGGCCCCGCGGGGGCGGGGGGCCGGGGTGGGTCAGCGGCGCGCCGGCGGGGCGGCGAGCCGCGTGATACGGACGACCAGCTGCGGCCCCAACACGCGCGGCAGGTCGTGGCCCATCCCGTCGACGACGAGCAGCTCGGCGCCGGGGATCGCCGCCGCCGTCGCCCGGCCGCCGGACACGTCGATCAACGCGTCGTGCTCGCCGTGGACGACGAGGGTGGGGACGGCGACCCGCGCGAGCTCGGCGGTGCGGTCGGGGCTGGCCAGGATCGCGGCCAGCTGGCGGGCGACGCCGGCCGGGTTGTGGGCGCGGTCGAACGACAGCCCGGCCCGCTCCCGCAGCCCGTGCTCGTCGAACTCGAAGCCGGGGGAGCCGATGACCCGGTAGGTGTCGACCGCACGCTGCACGGCGCTCTCTCGGTCGGTGGCCGGCGGGGCGAGCAGGACGCCGATGGCGGCCTCGGCGGGCGCGCCGACGGCGGGGTCGCCCGTGGTCGACATGATCGAGGTGAGGCTGCGGACCCGGTCCGCGTGCCGGACGGCCAGCGTCTGGGCGATCATCCCGCCCATCGAGGCGCCGACGACGTGGGCGCTGTCGATGCCCAGCGCGTCGAGGAGGGCGGCGGTGTCGTCGGCCATGTCGGCGAGGCGGTAGGGCACCCCCGAGTGGTCGCCGCCCATGACGGCGAGGACGTCGGGCGCCCCGGCGTCGTCGAGGTGGGTGGACAGTCCGATGTCCCGGTTGTCGAACCGGACGACGTACAGGCCGCGCGCGGCCAGCATCCGGCAGAACTCGTCGGGCCATCCGATCATCTGCGTGGCCAGTCCCATGACCAGCAGCAGCGGCGGGTCCCCGGGCGAGCCGAAGGTCTCGTAGGCCAGCTCGACGTCGCCGGCACGGGTGGTCTGCACCCCGGTGTGCTCCATGCTCCGCACGCTAACCCCGGACGCGCGACCGCCCGGCACCGGACGGGACCGGTGCCGGGCGGCGCGACGGGCGGGACGGTCAGCGCTCGGTGACCTGCCGGCCGGGCCGGGCCTCGGCCAGCTCCTCCTGGAGCCGGGTGTAGGCCGGCTTCGGGACGAAGTCCTCGTCCATGACCGTGGCCTCGCCCTCGGCGGGGAAGAACACCGGCACCCAGGAGTACTTGTCGGTGAAGCCCCAGAGGGTGAAGGAGTTGCAGTCCTCGACGGCGAGGCAGGCCTCCAGCGTCCGGCCGTAGTAGTCGGCCTGCTTCTGCAGCTGCTCGGCGGTGGGCTCGCCGCCGGGCGGCAGCACCATGCGGACGTCGAGCTCGGTGACGGCGGTCTCCAGGCCCAGGTCGTCGAACCGCTGCAGGTTCCGCTGCAGGTCGCCGGGGAAGCCGTACTGGATGCTCAGGTGCCCCTGCACCGAGAACCCGTCGACGGGCACGCCCTCGGCCTGCAGCTGCTGGATGAGCGTGTAGTACGCGTTGCTCTTGGGGTTGACGCCCTCCACGCCGTAGTCGTTGAAGAACAGCTTCGCCTCCGGGTCGGCCTCGTGCGCCCAGCGGAAGGCGTCGGCGATGATCCCCGGGCCCAGCTCGCGGATCCAGATGTTCTCCTCCGTCCGCAGCTGGCCCTGGTCGGTGAAGATCTCGTTCGCCACGTCCCACTGCTGGATCTGGCCGGCGTAGCGGCCGACCACCGTCTGGATGTGCTCGCGCAGGATCTCGCGCAGCTCCTCGGGCGAGAAGTCGCCCTGCTCCAGCCACGTGGGGTTCTGGCTGTGCCACAGCAGCGTGTGGCCGCGCACCACCTGGTGGTTCTCGCGGGCGAAGGCGACGATCTCGTCGGCCGGCCCGAAGTTCCACACGTCCCGCTGCGGGCGCAGGAACTCCCACTTCATCTGGTTCTCGGGCGACAGCGAGCTGAACTCCTCGGCGAGGACCTCGCGGTACTGCGCGTCGTTCGGGAATGGGTCGGGGTAGGGCATGTCCACGTGGTGCCCGCCGCCGGCGACGGCGCTGCCGATCACGAGGTCCTGCGGCGCGAGGCGGCGCAGGGTGTCCTGCTTGTCGTAGCCGGGAGCGGTGCCGGTGCCCCCGCCCGCCGGCGCGGCCCAGGCCTGGGCGCCGGTGGACAGCAGGGCGGAGGCGGCGCACGTGGCGGCGGCCAGTCGGAGAACTCGCTTCACGGTGTCCCTCCAAGGACGTCCGGTGCGCGGGCACGGCCCTGTGGCCCGCGTCACTTCCGGAAGTTACCGGAACTTCTGCGGTCCCTCGCAGGGGGGTGGGGCGCCCGGAGCGGCGGTACGTGTCGGGGGACCGCCGTAGGCTGGCCGCCGGCCCGGAGGAGGGGACGTGACGGACACCCAGCGCCATGCCGTGACGATCTCCGAGATCGCCGCGAAGGCCGGCGTGTCCGTGCCCACCGTCTCCCGGGTGCTCAACCACCGCTCCGACGTCGCGCCGCACACCCGGGAGCGGGTGGAGCGGCTGCTGCGCGAGCACGGCTACCAGCGCCGCGGCCCGCACCGGGAGGAGCGGGCGGGCCTGGTCGACCTCGTCTTCGACGACCTCGACAGCCCGTGGGCGCTGGAGGTCATCCGCGGCGTCGAGCAGGCGGCGCACGCCGCCGGGGTGGGCACCGTCGTCTCCGCCGTGCACCGGCGGCGCAGCTCCGCCCGGCTGTGGCTGGACAACGTCCGGGCGCGGGCCAGCGACGGCGTCATCCTGGTCACCACCGCGCTCGACCCGGACCTGCACAGCGAGCTGCGCGGGCTGCACCTGCCGGCGGTCGTCGTCGACCCGGCCGGCCTGCCCGACCTCGACGTCCCCACCATCGGCGCGACCAACTGGGCCGGCGGGGTCGCCGCCACCGAGCACCTCACCGCGCTCGGCCACCGGCGGATCGCCCACGTCGCCGGCCGGCCCGGGCTGTGGTGCACCCGCGCCCGGCTCGACGGGTACCGGGCCGCGCTGGACTTCGCCGGCCTGGCGGCGGACCCGCGGCTGGTCGTCCCCGGCGAGTTCGACTACGCCTCCGGCGCCCGGGCCGCCGCGCAGCTGCTCGAGCTGGCCGACCCGCCGACCGCCGTGTTCGCCGCCAGCGACCAGATGGCGCTCGGCGTCTACGAGGCGGTGCGCCGGCGCGGGCTGCGGGTCCCCGACGACGTGAGCGTCGTCGGCTTCGACGACCTGCCGCAGGCCGCGTGGTCCTCGCCCCCGCTGACCACGGTGCACCAGCCCCTCGGGCAGATGGGGGAGCTGGCCGTCCGCACCGTGCTGCGGCTGGTCAACGGCGAGCGGCTGGAGGGGCCGAAGGTCGAGCTGGCCACCCGGCTCGTCGTGCGCGACAGCACCGCCGCCCCGCGCTGACCGACCCGCCGCGACTCGCCGTCCCGACCTCGGGGGACGCCCTCCGGTGCCGGTCCGCGCTTGCCCTCGGCTGTGACGGGTGCCACGCTCGGCCGCGCTCGTTCCGGAAGTTCCCGGGAACCGAGACGCCCCGCCGATCGCCGACAGGAGCTCCCGTGCGCCGTCCCGCCCGCCTGGTCCGCCTCGCCGTCCCCGCCCTCACGGCCGGTCTCCTCCTGACCGCCGCACCGCCGGCGCAGGCCGGGCAGCCCACCGCCGAGGTCGTGACGACGACCCGGCACGACGACCGGTCGGTCGCCCTGACCTTCGACGACGGGCCCAACCCGCCGGACACCCACCGCCTGCTCGAGGTCCTGCGCGAGCACCACGTGAAGGCGACGTTCTGCCTGTGGGGCGACCACGTCCGCGAGCACCCCGAGGTCGCCCGGGCGATCGCCCGCGACGGCCACACGCTGTGCAACCACACGATGCACCACGACGACATGGCCGGCTGGACGCCCGAGCAGATCCGTGCCGACCTCGAGGCCACGTCCGCGGTCATCCGCGAGGCGGTGCCCGGCGCGCACATCCCGTTCTTCCGCGCGCCCTACGGGAGCTGGGGGCAGACGCCGGAGGTCGCGGCGGAGCTGGGCATGCAGCCGCTGGGCTGGGCGCTGGCCGTCGGCGACTGGGAGCCGCCGGGCACCGACGAGCTGGTCCGCCGCGTCGTGGACGGGGTGACCCCGGGCGCCGTCGTCCTGATGCACGACGGCGGCGGGGACCGCAGCCAGACCGTCGACGCCGTCGACCGGCTGGTCCCGCTGCTGCGGGAGCGGGGCTGGCGCTTCGACCGCCCGGCGAAGACCGCCTGAGCGCGGGAGCCGGCCCCGCCACGCGGGCGGGACCGGCCCCGGGTTCCCCGGCGACACGCCGGGCCGGCGATCGCTACGCTCCGCCGCCACGTGGGTCGAGGGGAGCGGGGTCGCGGTGGCGGGAGCGTCGGAGGACGAGGTCAGGGAGTTCGCCGCGGGGCTGCGGTCCCTGCTCGACTGGCTGCAGCTGTCGGGTCCCGCGGCGGGCAACGAGGTCGTCGCGCTGGTGCAGGGGACGCTCGGCCCCGCCGGCCTCGGCCAGTCGGTCGTGGCCCGGGAGCTGCCGGCCTTCGAGCACGTCAACCTGCAGACCGCGCTCGACGCGTGGAGCGCCGCGCCCGGGCGCTCCGTGGAGGTGCGCGGCGTCGTCCTCCCGCCCCACTACGTCGGCATCGACCTGCAGCAGCTGATGACCGGCGAGGCGCTGCCCCCGGTGCGGCTGAGCGCGCCCGCGGTGGTCGACCTCCCGAACGGCCCGGGGTCGACGCTGGCCTGCCTGCGCCTGGCGCTGCTGCTCGTCACCGACGACGACGGCCGCTACGTCCTCCTGGTGCAGGAGGCGGGGGAGCACCGGCCGACGATGAGCGTCGAGGTGGCCGGCCTGCCGGTGCAGCGGGCGCAGGCCGTCCTGGCCGAGCTCGACCGGCTGCGCCGCGAGCTGAACGTCTACCGGGGCCGGCTGGTGGAGGTGACCCCGACGCCGTCCGGCCAGGTCGCGCTCACCTTCCTCGACCCGCCGGACCTCACGCGCGACGACGTCGTGCTGCCCGCGGCGGTCCTCGACCGCGTCGAGCGGCACGCGCTGGGAGTGGCCGGGCACCGTGCCGGCCTGCGCGCCGCCGGCCAGCACCTCAAGCGCGGGCTGCTGCTCTACGGCCCGCCCGGCACCGGCAAGACGCACACCGTGCGCTACCTGCTCGGCCGCATGGGCGACTACACCCGGCTGCTGCTCACCGGGCGCTCGCTCGGCGTCGTCGGCTCGGTCACCGAGCTCGCCCGCGAGCTGCAGCCGGCCGTGGTGGTGCTCGAGGACGTCGACCTCGTGGCCGCCGACCGCTCCTTCGGTCCCGGCGGCAGCCCCGTGCTGTTCGACCTGCTCGACGCGATGGACGGCGCGGCGCCCGACGCCGACCTGCTGTTCGTCCTGACCACGAACCGGGCCGACCTGCTGGAGCCGGCGCTGGCCGCCCGGCCGGGCCGCGTCGACGTCGCCGTGCAGGTCGACCTCCCCGACGCCACGGCCCGCCGGCGGCTGCTGCTCCTCTACGGCCGGGCGGTGCCGCTGCGGCTGACCGACGACGACGTGACGCGCGCCGTCGACCGCAGCGAGGGCGTGACGGCGTCGTTCCTCAAGGAGCTGCTGCGCCGCGCCATGCTCGAGGCGCTGCACGAGCAGGACCCGGTCGTCGCGGTCACCGCGGGGCACCTCGACCGGGCCCTCGACGACCTGCTGGACTCCACCCAGCAGGTCACCCGCACCCTGCTCGGCGTGGGGGCCGAGGGGGCGGTGACCGACGGCGACGGGGCGTGGCCCGGCCCGGCGCCGGTCCAGTACGGGGGCGGCTACCGCCCCTTCCGCGCGCGCTGACCGCGGGCCGGGACGCAGGACGGCCCGGACGGGATTCCGTCCGGGCCGTCCTGGTGGGTCCGTGTGTGCCCCCGGCAGGATTCGAACCTGCGCACCCGCCTCCGGAGGGCGGTGCTCTATCCCCTGAGCTACGGGGGCTCGGGGCAGGAGAGAAGTTACCAGCCCTCCCCGCCCGTCCCGGCGGCGGGTCAGGGCGCCGGCAGCGGCGTCCCGCCCCGCGCGGTCAGCATGCCGACCATCGTCGTCACCTCGGCGGTCTGCGTCTCGGCGATGGAGCGGGCCAGCGTCCGCACGGCCGGCTCGGCGGCGTTCCCCGCGGCGTACTGCGCCATGTCGAAGCCGCCCTGGTGGTGGCGGATCATCAGCCGGAGGAACTCCACGTCGAACGCCGTGCCCGACAGCGACCGCAGGGCCGCCAGCTCGTCCTCGGTGGCCATGCCGGGCATCAGCGCGCCGGAGCCGGAGGTCGAGGGCGTGTCGTGCGAGGCGTGCCCGCCGCCCATCCACGCCATGTGCTCACCGCCGGAGCGGGGGAGGCCCCACAGCGCGAGCCAGCCCTCCATCTGCCCGGCCTGGTTGGTCTGGGTGCTGGAGATGTCGAAGGCGATCTGGCGGATCTCGGGGTCGGTGCTGCGCTCGAGGGCCAGGTTGGCCATCTCCACGCCCTGCCGGTGGTGCACCGCCATGTCCCGCGAGAAGCCGGCGTCGACGGAGTCCGCCGTCGGCGTCGCCTCCTGCCCGATGCCGAGCCCCACCGCCAGCCCGCCGCCGAGCGCGACCAGCGCGACGGCGATCACGGCCAGGAGCGCGGCCCGCAGGCCGCGGCCGCGCGGGCGGGGCGCCGGCGCGGGGGTCTCCTGCCCGGGGCGGGTGGCGGTGGCGGTCATCGCGGGCTCACTCCGTGGGGGACCCGGCGGCCGCGGTCGGCGTCGTCGGGGCGTCGGTGGTCATGGCCTCCGTGCCGCGGCTGCCCTCGCCGGTGACGAGCGGGTCGCTGATGAAGGTCGGGTTCTCGCAGCTGGCCCCGACCTCGGGGTAGGCGCCCTCGACCTCGGAGTTGAAGGTGAGGAAGTCGGCGAACTGCTCGATCCGCGGGTCGTCGACGGAGTCGACCTTCAGCTGGTGGTTCCAGGACTGCAGGCTGACCGCGGAGTCGAGGCCGGCGTAGGGCGACAGCAGCCGGCCGGAGACGCCGTCGACCAGCTCGGCGAGCTTCTCGACGTCGGCGCCGGAGACCTCGTCCGGGTCGTAGGCGATCCACACGGCGCCGTGCTCCAGCGAGTGGACGGCGTTCTCGTGCCGGATGTCGACGTCGTAGACGGTGCCGGTGCAGTCGGCCCACTCGCCGTCGTGCGGCCCGCCGACCGGCGGCGTCTGCTCGTACTCGACCGGGGTGGTCACGTGCTCCTGGCCGGCGGCGTAGTCGAAGCTCTGGATGCCGGAGATCTCGTCGAGGGCGTCGATCCGCTCGGCGTCGGACTGCCGCACCTGCACGACGGCGTAGGTGATGGCCGCGGCGGCGAACACCACGACGGCGACGGCGGCGGCGATCAGGCCCCACGGCCGCTGCTGCGTCACGACTTGCGTCGGCGGGCGGGTGCGGCCGCGGCCCCCGTTCCGGCCGGCGGGCGGGCGGGCCGACGACCCGCCGGCTGACGACTTGGCCGTCGACACCGGACGGGCACCGGACCCGGACCGGCTCGACCCGCCTCCGGCGCGGCCGGCCTCGGGCTTGCGGTCCTTGGCCACGTGCTTCTCCTCAGTGCTCGTCGAGTGGTGCGTCCGCCGGTCGTGGCGCAGCATGGGTGCGCGCCGGCGCGGCAGGCCTCCCGCCTGCCTCCAGGCACGCGAGTCTAGGTCGCGCACCTGTGCGCCCCCTGACAACTCGGGTGCGGCGGGGAGCCGGGTCGCGGACGCTGCCTACGATGACGCAGTGACACCCGAGCAGCTGCGCGACCTCGTCCGGACCGCGGTCGCGGCGGTCGTCGAGCGCGGCACGCTCGCCGTCGCCGTCCCCGACGACGTCCTCGTCGAGCGTCCCAGGAACCCCGAGCACGGCGACTACGCGACCAACGTCGCCCTGCGCCTGGCCAAGCCCGCCGGCATGCCGCCGCGCGCGGTGGCCGACCTGCTGGCCGAGGAGCTGCGCGCGCAGCCGGGCGTCGGCCGGGTCGACGTCGCCGGCCCCGGCTTCCTGAACGTCACCCTCGCGCAGGGCGCGCTGGGGCGGATCGCCGTGCAGGCGGTCACCGCGGGGGAGGCCTACGGCCGGACCACCACGCTGGCCGGGCAGCGGCTGAACCTGGAGTTCGTCTCCGCCAACCCCACCGGCCCGGTGCACATCGGCGGCAGCCGGTGGGCCGCCGTCGGCGACGCGATCGGCCGGCTGCTGCAGGCCAGCGGCGCCGACGTGACCCGCGAGTACTACATCAACGACGCCGGCGCCCAGATCGACCGCTTCGCGCGCAGCCTGCAGGCCGCCGCGAAGGGCGAGCCGGTGCCCGAGGACGGCTACGGCGGCGCCTACATCGCCGACATCGCCGCCGCCGTCGTCGCCGAGGTGCCCGACGCCCTCGACCGCGACGACGACGCGCAGCGGCAGACCTTCCGCGACCGCGGCGTCGCGCTGATGCTCGACGAGATCCGCCGGTCGATGGAGGGCTTCGGCGTCGACTTCGACGTCTGGTTCTCCGAGAGGTCGCTGTACGACACCGGCGCGGTGGACAAGGCCCTGGCCCGGCTGCGGGAGCAGGGGCACGTCTACGAGTCCGACGGCGCGGTGTGGCTGCGCACCACCGACTTCGGCGACGACAAGGACCGCGTGCTGGTCAAGGCCGACGGCGAGACGACGTACTTCGCCTCCGACTGCGCCTACTACCTGGACAAGCGGTCCCGCGGCTTCGACCGGGTCGTGATCATGCTCGGCGCCGACCACTCCGGCTACGTCGGCCGGTACAGGGCGCTGGTGGCCGCCACCGGCGACGACCCCGACACCCACCTCGAGATCCTCATCGGCCAGCTGGTCAACCTGCTGCGCGACGGCGAGCCGGTCCGGATGAGCAAGCGGGCGGGCACGATCGTGCTGCTCTCCGACCTCACCGACGCGATCGGCGTCGACGCCGCCCGGTACGCCCTGGCCCGCGCCTCGGTGGACCAGACCATCGACATCGACGTCGAGCTGTGGAGCCGGCGCACCAGCGACAACCCGGTCTTCTACGTCCAGTACGCGCACGCCCGGATCTCCTCGGTGCTGCGCAACGCCACCGACCTCGGCCTCACGCTGGGGGAGGCGGACGGCGTCGATCCCGGGCTGCTCACCCACGAGCGGGAGAACGACCTGCTCCGGGCGATCGGCGAGTTCCCGCGGGTGGTGTCCTCGGCGGCCGAGCTGCGCGCGCCGCACCGGGTGGCCCGCTACCTCGAGGAGCTGGCCGGCACCTACCACCGCTTCTACGACGCCTGCCGGGTCCTGCCCCGCGGCGACGAGGAGGCGACGCCGCTGACCACGGCGCGGCTGTGGCTGTGCGCGGCCACCGCGGTGGTCCTGCGCAACGGCCTCGGCGTGCTCGGCGTCTCCGCTCCGGAGCGGATGTGAGGGCCCACCCGGCGGGGCCGCTCCACGGCGCCTTCGCCCCCGAGCCCTCGGCCGGGATGCCCCCGGCCGACCTCGGCGCGCTCGACCCGCAGGTCTGGCCGCGCACGGCCCGCCGGGTCGACGGCGAGCTCCACGTGGGCGGCAAGCCGGTCACCGAGCTCGCCCGCACCCACGGCACCCCGCTGTTCGTCCTCGACGAGGAGGACTTCCGCGGCCGCGCCGCCGACTTCGCGGCCGCCTTCGACGGCGCCGACGTGCACTACGCCTCCAAGGCCTTCCTCTGCGGCCAGGTGGCCCGCTGGATCGCCGACGACGGCCTGCACCTGGACGCCTGCAGCGGCAACGAGCTCGCCGTCGCGCTGGCCGCCGGCTTCCCCGCCGAGCGGATCGCGCTGCACGGCAACAACAAGTCGCTGGTCGAGCTGCAGCTGGCCGTCGACTCCGGCATCGGCCACGTCGTGCTCGACTCCTTCGACGAGATCGACCGGCTGGTGCCCATGGCCGAGGCGCGGGTCGCCGCCGGCGGCAGCCCGGTGCCGGTGCTGGTGCGCACCACGGTCGGCATCGAGGCGCACACCCACGAGTTCATCGCCACCGCCCACGAGGACCAGAAGTTCGGCTTCTCGCTGGCCACCGGGGACGCGCTGACCGCGGCCGTGCGGGTCATCCGCGAGCCCGCGCTGCACCTGTCCGGGCTGCACAGCCACATCGGCTCGCAGATCTTCGACACCGCCGGCTTCGAGGCCGCCGCGCACCGCGTCGTCGGGCTGATGGGGCAGGTGCACCAGGCCACCGGCGAGGTGCTGGGGGAGCTGAACCTCGGCGGCGGGTTCGGCATCGCCTACCTGTCCGACGACGACCCGGTTCCCCCCGCCGACGTCGCCCGCCGGCTGCGCACCGTCGTCGCCGCCGAGTGCGCCGCGCTGGACCTGCCGGTGCCGCGGCTGGCCGTCGAGCCCGGCCGCGCGATCGCCGGGCCGGGCACGGTCACGCTGTACGAGATCGGCACGATCAAGCCGGTCCGGCTGGGCGGCGGCGGCCACGGCGGGCCGCAGGTGCGCAACTACGTCTCCGTCGACGGCGGGATGAGCGACAACATCCGCACCGCGCTCTACGACGCGAGCTACACCTGCGTGCTGGCCAACCGCACCTCCGACGCCCCGCCGGCGCTGTGCCGCGTCGTCGGCAAGCACTGTGAGAGCGGCGACGTGCTGGTCCGCGACCTGTGGCTGCCCTCGGACGTGCAGCCCGGCGACCTGCTCGCCGTCGCCGCCACCGGCGCGTACTGCTGGTCGATGGCCAGCAACTACAACTACCTGCTCAAGCCGCCGGTGGTGGCCGTGCGGGACGGCGCCGCCACCGAGATCGTGCGGCGTCAGACACTGTCCGACGTGTTCGCCCTGGACGCGGTGCTGGCCGCGGTGCCCGCCCCGTCCCCGGCGATCGACCAGCCCGCGCCCGAGCACCCGGTGGGAGCCCGCTCGTGAAACCGCTCAAGGTCGCCCTGCTCGGCTGCGGCACCGTCGGCAGCGCGGTGCTGCGCCTGGTCGACGAGCAGGCCGCCGACCTCACCGCCCGCGTCGGGCGCCCGGTGCAGGTCGCCGGGGTCGCCGTCCGCCGGCCCGACCGGCACCCCGACGTGCCCGCCGGTCTGCTCACCACCGACGCGCTCGGCCTGGTCACCCGCGACGACGTCGACCTGGTCGTCGAGGTCATCGGGGGGATCGAGCCGGCCCGCACGCTGATCCAGGCGGCGATCGAGGCCGGCAAGTCCGTGGTCAGCGCGAACAAGGCGCTGCTGGCCGAGGACGGCGTCGCGCTGCACGCCGCCGCGGCCAAGGCCGGCGTCGACCTCTACTACGAGGCGGCGGTGGCCGGGGCCATCCCGCTGCTGCGGCCGCTGCGCGAGTCGCTGGCCGGCGACCAGATCCGGCGCGTGGTCGGCATCGTCAACGGCACGACCAACTACATCCTCTCCCGGATGGCCGAGACCGGGCACGGCTTCGCCGAGGCGCTGGCCGAGGCCACCGAGCTCGGCTACGCCGAGGCCGACCCGACCGCCGACGTCGACGGCTTCGACGCCGCCGCGAAGGCCGCCATCCTCGCGTCGCTCGGGTTCCACACCGCGGTCACCGCCGCCGACGTGCACCGCGAGGGCATCTCGTCGGTCACCGCCACCGACGTCGCCCGCGCCGCCGAGATCGGCTGCACGGTGAAGCTGCTGGCCATCTGCGAGCGGGTGCCGGCCAACGGGGACGGGGAGGGCGAGTCGGTCGCCGTCCGCGTGCACCCGGCGATGATCCCGACGTCGCACCCGCTGGCCGCCGTCGGCGGGGCGTTCAACGCCGTCTTCGTCGAGGCCGAGGCCGCCGGGCAGCTGATGTTCTACGGGCAGGGCGCCGGCGGCGAGCCCACCGCGAGCGCCGTGCTCGGCGACCTGGTCGCCGTCGCCCGCAACCGGGTGGCCGGCGCCGCCGGGGCCGGGCCGACCGCCTACGCCGACCTGCCGGCCCGGCCGATCGCCGAGACGCCCACCCGGTACCACGTCAGCCTCGACGTGGCCGACGTCCCCGGTGTGCTGGCGACCGTCGCGACCGCCTTCGCCGAGCACGGGGTGAGCATCGCCACCGTCCGCCAGGACGGGCACGGCGACGCCGCCACGCTGGTCATCGTCACGCACAGCGCCCCCGACGCGGCGCTGTCGGCGACGATCGCCGCGCTCCGGGAGGTCCCCGCGGTCCGCGGGGTCACCAGCGTGCTGAGGGTGGAGGGTCTGTCATGACGG
Organism: Geodermatophilus sp. SYSU D00867; assembly: GCF_054050315.1. NCBI lineage: Bacteria > Bacillati > Actinomycetota > Actinomycetes > Geodermatophilales > Geodermatophilaceae > Geodermatophilus > Geodermatophilus sp. SYSU D00867. Next base: position 68,311 of record NZ_JBJGZC010000019.1, read on the forward strand.
GGACGCTGCGCGGTGCCGTCTCGCCGGTCTGGCCCGGGCTGATCGAGGCCTACCGGTCGCGGCTGCCGGTCAGCGCCACGACGCCGGTGGTCACCCTGCACGAGGGCGCCACCCCGCTGGTGCCCGCCGTCGAGCTGTCCCGGCGCACCGGCTGCGAGGTGTTCCTCAAGGTCGAGGGCGCGAACCCGACCGGGTCGTTCAAGGACCGCGGCATGACCATGGCCATCACCAAGGCGCTCGAGGAGGGCTCGCGGGCGGTCATCTGCGCGTCCACCGGCAACACCAGCGCCAGCGCCGCCGCCTACGCCGCGCGCGCCGGGATGGTCTGCGCCGTCCTCGTGCCGCAGGGGAAGATCGCGCTCGGCAAGCTGGCCCAGGCGCTGGTGCACGGCGCCAAGCTGCTGCAGGTCGAGGGCAACTTCGACGACTGCCTCGCGCTGGCCAGCAAGCTGGCGATCGACTACCCGGTCAGCCTGGTCAACAGCGTCAACCAGTACCGCATCGAGGGGCAGAAGACCGCGTCCTTCGAGGTCGTCGACGTCCTCGGTGACGCCCCCGACGTGCACTGCCTGCCGGTCGGCAACGCCGGCAACATCACCGCCTACTGGCAGGGCTACCGCGAGTACGAGTCCGACGGCCCGGCCACGAGGCGGCCGCGGATGTTCGGCTTCCAGGCCGCCGGCGCCGCGCCCATCGTGACCGGCCAGGTGGTGGAGAACCCGAGCACCATCGCGACGGCGATCCGCATCGGCAACCCGGCGTCGTGGACCAAGGCGCTGGCCGCCCGCGACGAGTCCGGCGGCCGCATCGACGCCGTCACCGACCGCGAGATCCTCGCCGCCTACCGGCTGCTCGCCCGCAGCGAGGCGGTCTTCGTCGAGCCCGCCTCCGCCGCGTCGGTCGCCGGGCTGCTCAAGGTGGCCGCGGCCGGGGACCTGGAGCCGGGGCAGCGCGTCGTGTGCACCGTCACCGGCAACGGGCTCAAGGACCCGGAGTGGGCCATCTCCGGAGCGCCCGCGCCGGTCACCGTGCCGGTGGACGCCGCCGCGGCCGCCGCGCAGCTGGGTCTCTGAGTGGCCACTCGGTCCTCCGTGCGGGTGCGCGTGCCCGCGACCAGCGCGAACCTCGGTCCGGCGTTCGACTGCGCCGGCCTCGCGCTGACGCTGCACGACGTCGTCGAGTTCACCGTGGCCGACTCCGGGCTCACCGTCGAGGTGTCCGGCGTCGGCGCGGGGGAGCTGCCCACCGACGAGCGGCACCTGGTCGTGCGGGCCTTCCGCGCCGCCTGCGAGCGGCTCGGCTGGACGCCGCCGGGCCTGTGCGTGCGCGCGGAGAACGCGATCCCGCAGGGCCGGGGGATGGGCTCGTCCGCCGCGGCCGTCGTCGCCGGTGTGGTCGGCGCGTTCGAGCTGTGCCCCGACGTCGACGTCCGGGACGACGGCGCGGTGCTGCGGCTGGCCGACGAGCTCGAGGGGCACCCGGACAACGTCGCCGCCTGCCTGCTCGGCGGCGCGACGCTGTCGTGGACGACGCCCGAGGGCGCGCGGGCCGACCGGCTGCCGGTGAGCGAGGACGTGGTGCCGGTGGTGCTGGTGCCGGAGGCGACCCTGTCGACGCACACCGCGCGCACGCTGCTGCCGGACCTGGTGCCGCACGCCGACGCCGCGTTCAACGCCGCCCGCGCCGCACTGCTGGTGCACGCGCTGACCGCGGAGCCGGCGATGCTGCTCGAGGCCACCGACGACCGGCTGCACCAGCGGCAGCGCGCGGCCGCGATGCCGGACACGATCGCGCTGGTCGACCGGCTGCGCACGGCCGGACACGCCGCCGTCGTGTCCGGGGCCGGGCCCAGCGTCCTCGTGCTCGCGCGGCGGCACCCCGACGACGTCCCGGGGGACGCGGCGGCGGTGCGCGAGGTGAGCGGGATCACCCCGGACGGGTGGCGGGTGTACCCCCTGGAGGTGGACCACGGCGGCGCCCGAGTGGTTCGAGTGACGCCTGGGGTATCGTCTTCGTAACGAGGAACACTCCGCTGGTCAGCGGTGTTGTCCCGTCCGTGGGGCGAGTCCTAGGCTTGCTGCGTAGCCGCCCCTCGGGCGAGCCTCGCGCGGAACGTTGCAGACGACCTTCCTGTCGACGCTGATCCCCGCTCCGCACCCACTCGATCCGCCGTCCCCCCTGTCCGGAACAGATGGACGGGGCGGCGCCGGGTCACCTCCTGCGCTGGTAGGCGCAGGCCACCGCAGGGAAGGACCTGTACGTGAGCGAAACCACCGACCTCGCCACCACCGGCGCCCCCGAGGGCGCTGCGGGCGAGGCACCTGCGGCCACCGGCACGGCGGGCCGCTCCCGCCGCCGCGGCAGTGGGCTGGCCGGCATGCTGCTCCCCGAGCTGCAGCGGCTCGCGGCCGAGCTGGGCATCCCCGGCACGGGCCGCATGCGCAAGGGCGACCTCGTCGCCGCCATCTCCGCCCGCCAGGTCGGCGGCGCGACGCCGGGCAGCGTCCCGGCGCCCGGCGCCCCGGCCGACGCGGCCCCGAACGTCCCGGCCTCGCGGGGCGCCGACGCCGTCGCCGCCACCGCCACGCCGGTCGAGGCCCCCGTCACCGGGGGCGCCAACAGCGGTCCGGTGACCGCCCCCGCCGCCGACGCCCCGGCCGAGGGCGCCCCGCGGCGCCGGCGTGCCGCCAGCCGCCCGGCCGGTGCCCCCACCACGGAGGCGCCCGCCGCCGCGGCCCCCGCTGCCGAGGCGCCCGCTGCCGAGGCCCCCGCTGCCGAGGCCCCGGCCGCCGAGGCCCCCGCCGCGGCTCCGCCGGCCGCCCCGCCCGCGGAGCGCACCGAGGGCGAGCGACCCGCCGCTGACCGCACCGACGGCGACCGCGGCGACGCCGACCGCAGCGACGCCGACCGCGGCGACGGCGACCGCGGCGACGGCGACCGTGCCGAGGGCGACCGCCCGGCCCGCAACCGCGACCGCACCCGCAACCGGGACGGCCGCGACGCCCGCGACGGCGACCGCGCCGAGCGCGGCAACCGCGACGGGCAGCGCGACGGCAACCGGGACGGCCGCGACGCCCGCGACGGCGACCGCGCCGAGCGCGGCAACCGCGACGGGCAGCGCGACGGCAACCGCGAGGGCCAGCGCGACGGCCAGCGCGACGGCCAGCGCGACGGGCGCGGCCCCGACCGCGGCGAGCGCACCGACCGCAACGCCCGGCCGAACGACCGCACCGACCGGAACGAGCGCGCGGACAACCGCAACGACGAGGACGACGACGACTTCGAGGGCGGCCGCGGCCGCCGCGGGCGCCGCTACCGGGACCGCAACCGCCGCAACGGCCGGGACCGCTTCGACCAGCCCAACGAGCCGACGGTCAGCGAGGACGACGTCCTGCTGCCGGTCGCCGGCATCCTCGACGTCCTGGACAACTACGCGTTCGTCCGGACCTCGGGGTACCTGACCGGCCCCAACGACGTCTACGTGTCGCTGTCCCAGGTGCGCCGGCACGGCCTGCGCCGCGGTGACGCGATCACCGGCGCGGTCCGCCAGCCGCGCGAGGGCGAGCGCAAGGACAAGTACAACGCGCTGGTCCGCCTCGACTCGGTCAACGGCCTGGACCCCGAGCAGGCACGCAACCGGCCGGAGTTCACCAAGCTGACCCCGCTCTACCCGCAGGAGCGGCTGCGGCTGGAGACCGACCCGCACCAGCTGACCACCCGGGTCATCGACCTGGTCATGCCGATCGGCAAGGGGCAGCGCGCGCTCATCGTGTCGCCGCCCAAGGCCGGCAAGACGATGGTGCTGCAGGCGATCGCCAACGCGATCACCACGAACAACCCCGAGTGCCACCTCATGGTTGTCCTCGTCGACGAGCGGCCCGAGGAGGTCACCGACATGCAGCGCTCGGTGAAGGGCGAGGTCATCGCCTCGACCTTCGACCGGCCGCCGTCGGACCACACCACCGTCGCGGAGCTGTCGATCGAGCGCGCCAAGCGCCTGGTCGAGATGGGCCACGACGTCGTCGTCCTGCTGGACTCGATCACCCGCCTGGGCCGCGCCTACAACCTGGCCGCCCCCGCCAGCGGGCGGATCCTGTCCGGCGGTGTCGACTCGACGGCGCTCTACCCGCCCAAGCGCTTCCTCGGGGCCGCCCGCAACATCGAGAACGGCGGCTCGCTGACCATCCTCGCGTCGGCGCTGGTCGAGACCGGCTCGACGATGGACACGGTCATCTTCGAGGAGTTCAAGGGCACGGGGAACGCGGAGATCAAGCTCGACCGCCGGCTGGCGGACAAGCGGGTCTTCCCGGCCGTCGACGTCAACGCGTCGGGCACCCGCAAGGAGGAGATCCTCCTCTCGCCCGACGAGCTGGCCATCGTCATCAAGCTGCGCCGGGTGCTCGCCGCGCTCGAGCCGCAGCAGGCGCTGGAGCTGCTGCTCGACAAGCTGCGCAAGACGCGCAACAACGTCGAGTTCCTCATGCAGATCCAGAAGACGACGCTCGGCCCCGAGCGCGACTGACGCACCGCCCGCCGCCGCGCTCGGCCGATCGGGGATACTGGTCGGCCGAGCCCCGCGCCAGCGCCCCGAGCAGGGCCGGAATGACCGGCCGGCCGCCGGCGTTCACGACAACAGCACCGAGACGTCCCCGGAAGAGGCCCGCATCATGAAGTCCGGTATCCACCCCGACTACCACACCACCACGGTGACCTGTGGGTGTGGGAACACCTTCACCACCCGCAGCACCGCCCCCGGCGGCACGCTGACCGTCGAGACCTGCTCCGCCTGCCACCCCTTCTACACGGGCAAGCAGCGGATCCTCGACACCGGTGGCCGCGTGGCCCGCTTCGAGAAGCGGTTCGGCAAGCGCGGCGCCACCGCCGGCAAGTAGCACCCCCGACGGCGCCCGTCCCACCTCGCGTGGGACGGGCGCCGTCGTCGTGTCCACCCCCGCTCCACCCCGCACGAGAGGTACGCCATGAGCAGCCCGACCGACGCCGCGCCCGACCGGCTGCGCGGGCTGCTCGAGGAGCACGCCGCGCTGGAGACCGAGCTCGCCGACCCCGCGGTGCACGCCGACGCCGGCCGCGCCCGGCGCCTGGGCCGCCGCTACGCCCAGCTCGCGCCCGTGGTGGAGACCGCCCGCGCGCTCGACACCGCCCGCGACGACCTCGACGCCGCCCGCGAGCTGGCCGCCGAGGACCCCTCCTTCGCCGAGGAGGCCCGCGGCCTCGAGACCCGCATCGACGAGCTCACCGACCGGCTGCGCGAGCTGCTGCTCCCGAAGGACCCCGACGACGACAAGGACGTCATCCTCGAGATCAAGGCGGGGGAGGGCGGCGCGGAGTCCGCGCTGTTCGCCGGCGACCTGCTGCGCATGTACCTGCGCTACGCCGAGCGCCGCGGCTGGGCCACCGAGGTCCTCGACGCCGTCCCCGCCGAGCTCGGCGGCTACAAGGACGTCTCGATCGCGGTGAAGTCCCGCACCGACGAGGGCATCTGGTCGCGGCTGAAGTTCGAGGGCGGCGTCCACCGGGTGCAGCGGGTGCCGGTCACCGAGTCGCAGGGCCGCATCCACACCTCCGCCGTCGGCGTCCTCGTGCTGCCCGAGGCCGAGGAGGTCGACGTCACCGTCGACCCGAACGACCTGCGCATCGACGTCTTCCGCTCGTCCGGCCCCGGCGGGCAGAGCGTGAACACCACCGACTCCGCCGTCCGCATCACCCACCTGCCCACCGGCATCGTGGTCAGCTCGCAGAACGAGAAGAGCCAGCTGCAGAACCGCGAGTCGGCGCTGCGGGTGCTCCGCTCGCGGCTGCTGGCCGCCGCCCGCGAGGAGGCCGCGGCCACCGCCAGCGACCAGCGCCGCAGCCAGGTCCGCACGGTCGACCGCAGCGAGCGGGTGCGCACCTACAACTTCCCGGAGAGCCGCATCTCCGACCACCGGGTCGGCTTCAAGGCCCACAACCTCGACGCCGTCCTCGACGGCGAGCTCGACCCGGTCATCGACGCGCTCACCCGCGCGCACACCGCCGAGCTGCTGGCGGCCGGGTCCTGAACACCCGCACGCTGCTCGCCGACGCCGCCCGCCGCCTGGCCGAGGCCGGCGTCGAGTCGCCCCGCGTGGACGCCGAGCTGCTGCTCGCCCACGTCCTCGGCGCCACCCGGACGGCACTGCTCACCCTCGACGACGTCGACGACGACGCCGCCGCCCGCTTCGCCGCGCTGCTCGACCAGCGGGCCGCCCGCGTCCCGCTGCAGCACCTCACCGGCCGGGCGCCGTTCCGCCACCTCGAGCTCGCCGTCGGCCCCGGCGTGTTCGTGCCCCGGCCCGAGACCGAGCAGCTCGTCGAGTGGGCGCTGGCGCGGCTGGCCGGCGTCGACGAGCCGGTCGTCGTCGACCTGGGCAGCGGGTCCGGCGCGATCGCGCTGTCGATCGCGCACGAGCACCCCGGCGCGCGGGTCACCGCCGTCGAGCGCGACCCGCAGGCGATCGAGTGGACCCGCCACAACGCCGGCCTGCGCGCCGCGGCAGGGGACCGGCCGGTCACCGTGCTCGCCGGCGACATGACCGACCCGGGCCTGCTGCGCGACCTCGACGGCACCGTCGACCTCGTCGTCTCCAACCCGCCCTACGTCCCCGACGGCGCGCGGGTGCCGCGGGAGGTCGCCGACCACGACCCGCCGCTGGCGCTGTGGGGCGGCCCGGACGGACTCGACGTCGTCCGCGGGCTGCTGACGACGGCGGCCCGGCTGCTGCGCCCCGGCGGCGGGCTGGGCGTCGAGCACGCCGACGCGCAGGGGAGTGCGCTGCCCGCGCTGGTGCGCGGCACCGGCGACTTCACCGCCGTCGCGGACCACCCCGACCTCGCCGGGAGGCCGCGGTTCACGACCGCCGTCCGGGCTGGGGGAGACTGACCGCCCGTGGCCGACCTCTACGACTGCACCGACCCCGAGCAGCGCGCCGCGGGTCTCGCCGCCGCCGCCGCCGCGATCGCCCGCGGCGAGCTGGTCCTGCTGCCCACCGACACCGTCTACGGCGTCGGCGCCGACGCGTTCTCGCCCGCCGCGGTCTCCGGCCTGCTGGCGGCGAAGAACCGCGGCCGCGCCATGCCGGTCCCCGTGCTGATCGGGGAGGCCTCGACGATGGCCGGGCTGACCATGAGCGTGCCCCGGGTGGCGCAGCGGCTGGCCGAGGCCTTCTGGCCGGGCGGGCTGACCCTCGTCGTCGAGCACGCGCCGTCGCTGGCCTGGGACCTCGGCGACGCCGAGGGGACGGTCGCCGTCCGCCTCCCCGACGACGACGTCGCCCGCGACCTGCTGCGCCGCACCGGCCCGCTCGCCGTGTCCAGCGCCAACCGCTCCGGCCGGCCCGCCGCCACGAACGCGCAGGAGGCGGACGCGCAGCTCGGCGAGCACGCCGCGGTCGTCCTCGACGGCGGCCCGCGCGCGGGCTCGGCGGCCAGCACGATCGTCGACTGCACCGGCCCGGTGCCGCGCGTGCTGCGGGTGGGCGCGGTGCCGGTCGAGCGGCTGCGCGAGGTCGTGCCCGAGGTCACGGACTAGGGCCCCGTCGCCGGCGGCTGCGGATCCCGCTCCGTCCGGTGACGGGGGGATACCGTGGGGGTACCGCCAGTCCCGTCCGCCCGCCGCCTCGCCCCCGGGAGCCCCGTCGCGATGAGCACGCCCGCCGCGCGCCCGGCCGGGACCGCGCGCGGTCCGCACGGGGGCTGAGCCGTGCGCGAGTACGCCGTCGTCCTGCTGACCGCGGGCCTGGTCACCTTCCTGGCCACGCCGGTGGTGCGGATCGCGGCGGTGCGGCTGCGGATGATGGCCGCCCCCCGCGAGCGCGACGTGCACGTCATCCCCACCCCGCGCGGCGGCGGCGTGGCCATGTACCTCGGGGTCGCGGCGGCGGTGCTGGTGGCCACCCGGCTGCCCGCCCTGCAGCGCACCTTCGACGACTCGCAGACCGCCGCCGTCCTCGTCGCCGGCGGGCTCATCTGCCTGCTCGGCGTGCTCGACGACAAGTTCGGCCTCGACGCGCTCACCAAGCTCACCGGCCAGATCGCCGCCGCCGGCGTCATGGTGCTGCTCGGTGTCCAGCTGGCGTTCCTGTTCCTGCCGGTCGCCGACATCGGGACCATCTCCTTCGGCCCGGACGTCGGCGTGCCGCTGACCATCCTGCTGACCGTCCTCACGGTCAACGCGCTCAACTTCATCGACGGCCTCGACGGGCTGGCCGCGGGCGTCTCGGCCATCGCGGCGCTGGCCTTCTTCGCCTACAGCTACAACCTCAGCCGGGTCGGCTACGACGAGGTCGCCAGCGCCCCGGCCCTCGTGACGGCGGTGCTCGCCGGCGCCTGCCTGGGCTTCCTGCCGCACAACTTCAGCCCGGCGCGCATCTTCATGGGCGACTCCGGGTCGATGCTCGTGGGGCTGATGCTCTCGGCCGCCGCGGTGAGCGCCACCGGCCGGGTCGACGCCCAGTCCTTCGACTCCGCGGCCAGCCTCCTGCCGCTGGCCCTGCCGCTGCTGGTGCCGATCGCGGTGCTCTTCATCCCGTTCGTCGACCTGCTCCTCGCGGTGGTCCGCCGCACCCGGCGCGGGCAGTCGCCGTTCTCGCCGGACAAGATGCACCTGCACCACCGGCTGCTGTCCATCGGACACTCGCACCGCCGGGCGGTGCTGACCATGTACTTCTGGGCGGCTCTCCTGTCCTTCGGCGCGGTGGCCCTGTCGGTCACCGGCGGGACGGTCGAGCTGCTCGTCGTGATCGGGGTGCTGCTCGTCGTGGGTGTCGTCGTCGTCCTCGCCCCGCACGCCCGGCGTGCCGCCCGCGAGGCCCGGGCCGCCGAGATCGCCGAGCAGCGCCGCCGCAGCCGCGCCGCCCACCCGACCGCGCGGGCGCACCGCGCCGGGCGCCGGTCCCCGGAGCCGGCGACGCCCGCGGCGCCCCCGGTGCCGGCCGCCGCACCTGCCCCGGCGCCGCCGACCCCGTCCGCCCCCCGTGCGGCCGGCGCCGGCCAGGGGCTGCGGTGAGCGCGCCCCGCCCGGCCCCGCAGGTCCCGTGGGACCTGTCGTTCCTCAAGGTCGGCACGCTGGTCACCGGCACGGTCGCGGTCGTCGCCGCGCTGGTGGCCGGGCTGGTCGCCGGGTGGGCCGACGCGGTCGGGGTGCTGGTCGGAGCCCTGGTCGTGACGGCGTTCTTCGTCCTCTCCGGTGTGGTCATCGCCTGGGCCGGGCGGGTCGACGACACCTTCACGCTGCCGGCCGCCCTGGGCACCTTCTTCGTCAAGGCGGTCGTGCTGTTCGGCATCCTCAACGCGCTGCCGGAGGACGGCTGGCTCGACCGGCGGACCCTCGCGTGGGCGGTGGTCGTGGGGGCCCTGCTGTGGAGCGGCGTGCAGCTGCGGTGGGTCTGGACCCGCCCGCTGTACTACGTCACGCCGCCCGCGCCACCCGGTCAGGCGACGGTCCCCCCGGCACCGGGAGGCGCCCCCACGCCCGGCTGATAGTGTCCCGGCGATGGCCGAGGACGACCCCACCCGTGGGGAGCCCCGGCCCCGACCTGCGCGACCAGCCCCTCGGGGCAGCGGTGCCGAGACCGGCTGGGCCGTCATCGGGACCATGATCTCCGGGATGGCCGTGTGGGGCGGTGCCGGGTGGTTGCTCGACCGGTGGTTGGACACGCGGGTGTTCCTGCCGGTCGGGATCCTCCTCGGCATCTCGGCGGCCATCTACCTGGTCGTCAAACGGTTCGGCGGGCTGCCACCAGACCCTGGTGCACCCGAGCAGGGCAACACCCCGGGCGGACGACGGAGCCGGCCCAGGACGCAGAAGGGACCACGGTGACCTCCAGCGCCCTCGCGCTCACGGACGTGCTCGCCGCCGAGGGCGGCGGGTCCGGCGACGGCTTCCAGGCCCCCGGCCTGAGCGAGTTCTACCCGGAGCCCCTCGCCGAGTTCTCGCTGCTCGGCATCGACTTCGAGATCACGCGCATCACGCTCGGCCTGTGGTTCGCCACGCTGGCGATGCTCGTCTTCATGGTCCTCACGGTCCGCAGGCCGCAGATCGTGCCGGGCAAGATGCAGTTCATCGGCGAGAGCGGCTACTCGCTGGTCCGGGACGGGATCGCCCGCGACGTCGTCGGCCCCAAGGGGATCCCCTTCGCGCCGTTCCTCGCGTCGCTGTTCTTCTTCATCCTCGCGAACAACCTGATGGCGATCCTGCCGCTGGCGCAGATCTCCCCCATGTCGCGGTTCGCGTTCCCGCTGGTCCTCGCCGGCATCTGCTGGGTGCTCTACATCTACATCGGCATCCGCGAGCAGGGCGCCGGCCGCTACTTCAAGGACATCCTGTTCCTGCCCGGCGTGCCCAAGCCGATGTACGTCCTGGTCACGCCGATCGAGATCCTGCAGAACTTCATCGTCCGGCCCTTCACGCTCGCCGTCCGGCTCTTCGCGAACATGTTCGCCGGCCACATGCTGCTGGTGGTCTTCTCCCTCGGCGCGGTCTACCTGTTCAGCCGGGACAACTTCTCGATCGTCTTCGGCCCGATCTCGGCGCTGATGGCGATCGTCATGACCTTCTTCGAACTGCTGGTCATCTTCCTGCAGGCCTACGTCTTCACCGTGCTGATGGGGACCTACCTCAACGGCTCGATCGAGGCCGAGCACTGACCGGCTGAGCGCGCACCTCCCGGACCGCACCACCCCCCCAAGACCCCCGCAAGCCGCCCGGAGACACCGGGCGACGACACAGGAGGAACACCCCGTCATGGATCTTCTGGCTGAGCTGTCCGGCAGCATCGGCTCCGTGGGCTACGGCCTCGCCGCCATCGGCCCGGGCATCGGCGTCGGCATCGTGTGGGCCGCCTACATCCAGGCCACCGCCCGGCAGCCCGAGTCGGCCGGCCTGACCCGTACCTACGCGTTCCTCGGGTTCGCGCTCTCCGAGGCGCTCGCGCTCATCGGCTTCGTCGTCCCCTTCGTCTTCGGCACCTGATCCGCGCCCGCGGGCCGGCACCGACTGAGACAGGGACACTGAGACCATGAGAATCCTCGCAGCGGAGGAAGCCCACAACCCGCTGATCCCGCCGCTGGGCGAGATCGTCATCGGGCTGATCGCGTTCGCGATCGTCATGCTGGTCTTCTTCCGGTTCATCGCCCCGCGCTTCGAGCAGGTCTTCCGGGCCCGCCGCGAGGCCATCGAGGGTGGCATCGAGCGGGCGGAGGCCATGCAGGCCGAGGCCAAGGCCGCGCTGGAGCAGTACCGCGCCCAGCTGGCCGAGGCACGCACCGAGGCCGCGCAGATCCGGGACCAGGCCCGGGCCGAGGGCCAGCAGATCCTCGAGGAGCTGCGGGCCCAGGCGCAGGAGGAGTCGGCGCGCATCGTCGCCCGCGGCGAGGAGCAGCTGGCCAGCTCGCGCCAGTCGGTCATCAACGAGCTGCGCGGCCAGATCGGCACGCTGGCCGTCGACCTCGCCGGCCGCGTGGTGGGGGAGTCCCTGGAGGACGAGGCCCGGCGCCGCGGCACCGTCGACCGGTTCCTCGACCAGCTCGACGGCATGGCCGGCGGTGCGGCGGGCAACGGCCGCACCGGCAGCACGGTGTTCGTCCCCGGCGGCGACCGCTGATGGACGCCTCCAGCCGGGAGGCGCTCGCGGCCAGCCGCGAGCGCCTCGCCGCGACGACGGCCGGTGCCGCCGGCCCGGGCCTGCTGGCCCTGGCCGACGAGCTGTTCGCCGTCGCGCGGCTGCTCGACGGCAACGTCGCGCTGCGCCGGGCCCTGTCCGACCCGGCGGCCAAGCCGGCCGACCGGGCCGGACTGGCCCGCCGGATCCTCGGCGGGCGGGTCTCCGAGGCCGCCGTCGACCTGGTCGAGACCGTCGCCCGCCAGCGGTGGTCGCGGCCGCTGGACCTGGTCGAGGCCGCCGAGACCCTGGCCACCGAGGCCTCGCTGGACGCCGCCGAGGCGCGTGGCGAGCTCGAGGGCGTCGAGGACGAGCTGTTCCGCTTCGGCCGGATCGTCGGCGGCGACCCGGGGCTGTCCCGCATCCTCTCCGACGACGCGGCACCGGCCGAGGGGCGCGCGGCGCTGCTCGACCGGCTCCTGTCGGGCCGGGTCAGCCCGGTCACCGAGCAGCTGCTGCGGAACTCGCTGACCGTCCGGCACGTCGGTAACGCGGAGAACCGGGTCGAGCGGCTGTCCGTGGCCGCTTCCGCCCGGCGCGGCCGCTCGGTCGCCCACGTCACGACGGCGGTGCCGCTGACCGCGACGCAGGAGCAGCGGCTGCGCGACGTGCTCGGCCGGATCTACGGGCGGACGATCGGCCTGCAGGTGACGGTCGACCCCGAGGTGCTCGGCGGCCTGGTCGTGCGCGTCGGTGACGAGGTCATCGACGGCAGCATCGCCAACCGGCTCGAGTCCGCCGGCCGCCGGCTCGCCGGCTGACCCGCCCCACCCCAGACCACAGACAGCACGACCCAGCAGGGAAGAGGACGCGTGCCATGGCCGAGCTGACGATCTCCGCAGACGAGATCCGCAGTGCCATCCAGAACTACGTCACCGAGTACTCCCCGGACGTGTCCCGGGAGGAGGTCGGGATCGTCACCGAGGCCGGCGACGGCATCGCCCGGGTCGAGGGCCTGCCCTCGGTCATGACCAACGAGCTGCTCGAGTTCGAGAGCGGCGTCCGCGGTCTCGCGCTGAACCTCGACGTCCGCGAGGTCGGCGTCGTCATCCTCGGTGACTTCGCCGGCATCGAGGAGGGCCAGCAGGTCCGCCGCACCGGCGAGGTCCTGTCGGTGCCGGTCGGCGACGGCTACCTCGGCCGCGTCGTCGACCCGCTCGGCAACCCGATCGACGGCGGCGGCGAGATCGCCACCACCGGCCGCCGCGCGCTGGAGCTGCAGGCCCCCACCGTCGTCCAGCGCAAGTCGGTGCACGAGCCGCTGCAGACCGGGATCAAGGCCATCGACGCCATGACCCCGATCGGCCGCGGGCAGCGCCAGCTGGTCATCGGCGACCGCCAGACCGGCAAGACGGCGATCGTGCTCGACACGATCATCAACCAGAAGACGGCCTGGGCGACCGGCGACCCGAAGCAGCAGGTCCGCTGCATCTACGTCGCCGTCGGCCAGAAGGGCTCCACGATCGCGGCGATCCGCGCCTCCCTCGAGGAGGCCGGCGCGATGGAGTACACGACCATCGTCGCCGCTCCCGCGTCGGAGGCCGCCGGCTTCAAGTACATCGCCCCCTACACCGGCTCGGCCATCGGCCAGCACTGGATGTACGAGGGCAAGCACGTCCTGATCGTCTTCGACGACCTGTCCAAGCAGGCCGAGGCCTATCGCGCGGTCTCGCTGCTGCTGCGCCGCCCGCCGGGCCGCGAGGCGTACCCGGGTGACGTCTTCTACCTCCACTCCCGGCTGCTGGAGCGCTGCGCCAAGCTCTCCGACGACCTGGGCGCCGGGTCGATGACGGGTCTCCCGCTCATCGAGACCAAGGGCAACGACGTGTCGGCCTACATCCCGACCAACGTCATCTCGATCACCGACGGGCAGATCTTCCTCGAGACCGGTCTGTTCAACTCCGGTGTCCGCCCGGCCATCAACGTGGGCATCTCGGTGTCCCGGGTCGGCGGCTCGGCGCAGATCAAGGCGATGAAGTCGGTCGCCGGCCGCCTGCGCCTGGACCTGGCCCAGTACCGCGAGCTCGAGGCGTTCGCCTCGTTCGCCTCGGACCTGGACGCCTCCAGCCGGGCCACCCTCGACCGCGGCCAGCGCCTGGTGGAGCTGCTCAAGCAGGGCCAGTACCAGCCGTACCCGGTCGAGCGCGAGGTCGTCTCGCTGTGGCTGGGCACCACCGGCAAGCTCGACCGCGTGCCGGTGTCCGACGTCCGCCGGTTCGAGTCGGAGTTCCTCGACTACATCGGCCGCGGCGAGAGCGGCGTCTACGACGAGATCCGCACCTCGCGGGCCCTCGGCGACGACGCGGTGAGCAGCCTCGAGCGCGCCGTCGAGAGCTTCTACCAGCAGTTCACGACCTCCGACGGCACCTCGCTGGTCAACGAGCCCGAGGCCGAGGCCATGGACGCGTCCGAGCGTGGCCAGGAGCGCGTCCAGGTCAAGAAGGCCTGACCGGTGGCCGGTTCCCTCCGCGCGCTGCGGCGCCGCATCCGCTCCACTCAGTCGACGAAGAAGATCTTCTCGGCCCAGGAGCTGATCGCCGGCGCCCGCATCGTGCGCGCCCAGGCCCGGGTGGAGGCGTCCAAGCCGTACGCCCGGGAGATCACCCGGGTCCTGTCCGCGCTGGCGTCGTCCGCCTCGCTCGAGCACCCGCTGCTCACCGAGCGGCAGTCGACCCGGCGGGCCGCGGTGCTGGTGGTCACCTCCGACCGCGGGTTCGCCGGCTCGTACAACGTCAACGTGCTGCGGCGCACCGAGGAGCTGCTGTCGCTGCTGCGGCAGGAGGGCAAGGAGCCGCAGGTCTACGTCATCGGCCGCAAGGGGGAGACCTACTACTCCTTCCGCAACCGGCCGGTGGTGCAGACCTTCACCGGGTTCTCCGAGCAGCCGGCCTACACCGACGCCCAGGAGGTCGGGCGCGTCCTCATCGACGCGTTCACCGCCGGGGCCGACGACGCCGACGGCGCAGGTCCTGACGGCGTGGCCGGCGTGGACGAGCTGCACATCGTCTACACCGAGTTCCGGTCGCTGCTCGCGCAGGTCCCGGTCGCCAAGCGGCTGGCCCCGCTGGAGGTCGAGGAGGTCGAGGAGTTCGACTTCGAGCGGGAGGACCGCGAGGCCGGGCGCACCGGCGACTCCGGGGTCCCCACCTCGTACGAGTTCGAGCCCTCGCCCGACGCGCTGCTCGACGCGCTGCTGCCGAAGTACGTCACCACCCGCATCTACGCGGCGCTGCTCGAGGCCGCGGCCTCGGAGTCGGCGTCGCGGCGGCGGGCGATGAAGTCGGCCTCGGACAACGCCGAGGAGCTGGCGAAGAGCCTCTCCCGCCAGGCCAACCAGGCGCGCCAGGCCGAGATCACCCAGGAGATCAGCGAGATCGTCGGTGGCGCCGACGCGCTGGTCGCAGCCAACGCCGACGACTGACCACCCCGGCCCCCGCCCGAGGCGGGGGCCGGGCCTCCGATCCACCTGACCGAGGAGCCCCCTCATGACCGTCACCGAGGACCGTCCGACCACCCAGGCGACAGGCCGCGTCGTCCGGGTCACCGGGCCGGTCGTCGACGTCGAGTTCCCGCGCGACGCGATGCCCGACCTGTTCAACGCCCTCCGGGTCGACGTCGCGCTCGCCGACCTGAGCAAGACGCTGACCCTCGAGGTCGCCCAGCACCTGGGCGACAACGTGGTCCGCACCATCTCCATGCAGCCCACCGACGGCCTGGTCCGCGGCGCCGCGGTCAGCGACACCGGCGCCTCGATCAGCGTGCCGGTCGGCGACGTCACCAAGGGCCACGTTTTCAACGCCCTCGGCGACTGCCTGGACGCCCCCGGCCACGGCGCCGACGCCCCGCACTGGTCGATCCACCGGCACGCGCCGCGGTTCGACCAGCTCGAGGGCCGCACCGAGCTGCTCGAGACCGGCATCAAGGTCATCGACCTGCTCACCCCGTACGTGGCCGGCGGGAAGATCGGCCTGTTCGGCGGTGCCGGCGTGGGCAAGACCGTGCTGATCCAGGAGATGATCCGCCGGGTCGCCCAGGAGTTCGGTGGCGTGTCGGTGTTCGCCGGCGTCGGCGAGCGCACCCGCGAGGGCAACGACCTCATCACCGAGATGACCGAGTCCGGCGTCATCGAGTCCACCGCGCTGGTCTTCGGCCAGATGGACGAGCCGCCGGGCACCCGGCTGCGGGTGGCGCTGTCGGCGCTGACGATGGCGGAGTACTTCCGCGACGAGCAGAACCAGGACGTGCTGCTCTTCATCGACAACATCTTCCGGTTCACCCAGGCCGGGTCCGAGGTGTCCACGCTGCTGGGCCGCATGCCCTCCGCCGTGGGTTACCAGCCGACCCTCGCCGACGAGATGGGCGAGCTGCAGGAGCGGATCACCTCGACGCGGGGTCACTCGATCACCTCGCTGCAGGCGATCTACGTGCCCGCCGACGACATCACCGACCCGGCGCCGCACACCACGTTCGCCCACCTCGACGCGACGACGGTGCTCTCCCGGCCGATCTCGGAGAAGGGCATCTACCCGGCCGTCGACCCGCTCGACTCCACCAGCCGGATCCTCGACCCGCAGTACGTCGGCCAGGACCACTACCAGGTCGCGCAGACGGTCAAGCAGATCCTCCAGCGCTACCAGGAGCTGCAGGACATCATCGCGATCCTCGGCATCGACGAGCTCTCCGAGGAGGACAAGGTCACCGTGCAGCGCGCACGGCGCATCGAGCGGTTCCTCTCGCAGAACATGTTCGTGGCCGAGGCCTTCACCGGTCAGCCGGGCTCGTTCGTGCCGCTGTCGGAGACCCTCGAGGCCTTCAAGGCGCTCACCGAGGGCAACTACGACCACGTGCCCGAGCAGGCCTTCTTCATGTGCGGTGGGCTCGAGGACCTCGAGCGCAACGCGGAGAAGCTCAAGCGCGGCTGAGGAAGGACCCGTCCTCCTCGCCCCTTGCACGCTCGGGGTGAGCCTCTGGACGGGACCACACCACACCACGTCACGGCCGGGTGTCCCTGCGGGGACGCCCGGCCGTCGTGCGTCCGGGTACCCCTCGTGTGAAGGACCGGTCACACACGGTCGGGACCGGCCCGGGCGTGGCGCGCCGGGGGGTTGACGCACCCGCGCTCGTGGGCAGGTGCCTTCCCGGGTGCACCTCGAGAGCGGGAGCCTTGCTGCCGATCGGACAGGTGGCGCCCGGAGGGACCGGACGCGCGGTGTGGGAGAAGACCATGGAGTGGCTGGACGCGACCAGCACCGACGGCACGGTGACCCGGCTGCCGGCCGGGACCGCCGATCCCGGGTGGACCTGGCCGCCGACGTCCGTACCGCACGTGCACGACATCGCCTACGACACCGAGGAGTGGGCACCCGCCTCGACGGTGCGCCACCCGTGGGTCCGCGTCGGCCGCTGGACCCTGCTCTACCGTCGCGCCGCCTGACGGAGGACCGGGTCCGCCGCCCGGCCGGGTGACCGCCGGGCGGCCCGCGCCGGGTGGTCCGGGTCCCGCGGCTAGAGTGGGCGACGACCGTCGCCGTGCCCGTTTTCCGGCCGGCGTCCCAGCACCGCCCGTCGGTGGACCCGGAGGAGTGTCGTGGCGACCCTGCAGGTCGAGTTGGTGGCCGTCGAGCGGACCATCTGGTCCGGTGAGGCGAGCATGGTCATCGCCCGCACGACCGAGGGCGAGATCGGCGTCCTGCCCGGCCACGCCCCGCTGCTCGGCGAGCTCGCCCCCGGTGGCGTCGTCACCGTCCGGACGACCGAGGGCCCGGACATGGTCGTCGCCGCCCACGGCGGCTTCCTGTCGGTGACGCCCAAGGGCGTGTCCATCCTCGCCGAGACCGCGGAGATCTCCTCCGAGATCGACGTCGAGCGGGCCCGCGAGGCGCTGCGCCGCGCCGAGTCCGCCGGCGACGACCCCGAGGCCCTCGCCGCCGCCCGCCGCGCCCAGTCCCGCCTGCGGGCCGCCGGACAGGCCGACTGACCCGACCGGACCCCGCCCCGGCCGACGGTGACCACCGCCCTGCTCGTCCTCGCCGGGGTGCTGGTCGTCGTCCTGGTGGTCGCCTTCCTCATCCGACGCCGGCTGCTGCTCTCCGGCCTCGGCGCGGTGACGATGTGGCTGCGCCCGGTCGGCAGCTCCCGGTGGTCGGTGGGCGTCGCCTGGTACGGGGGAGAGGCGCTGCTCTGGTACCGGGCGCTGTCGCTGTCGGTCCGCCCGCAGCAGCGGCTGTGCCGCACGGAGGTGCAGGTCGAGGGCCGGCGGCCCCCGGGCCGGGACGACGTCGCCCTGCCCGACGACGCCGTCGTCCTGACCTGCGCCACCGGCGCCGGCCGCAAGGAGCTGGCCATGGACCCCTCCACGGTGACGGGGTTCCTCTCCTGGGTGGAGTCGGCCCCGCCCGTGCACTAGGGGCCTGAGTCAGCCCCGCGCGGCCCGCTGGGCGTGGACGCCGCTGTGCGCCCCGGGCTCCCACAGGACGTCGCCGCCGGGGTTGGCCTCGCGGGCGAGGATGAACAGCAGGTCCGAGAGCCGGTTGAGGTAGCGGGCGGT
Source organism: Geodermatophilus sp. SYSU D00867 (assembly GCF_054050315.1). Taxonomy (NCBI): domain Bacteria; kingdom Bacillati; phylum Actinomycetota; class Actinomycetes; order Geodermatophilales; family Geodermatophilaceae; genus Geodermatophilus; species Geodermatophilus sp. SYSU D00867. The sequence goes on from NZ_JBJGZC010000019.1 coordinate 86,554, forward strand.
CTCCGGGTTGGTGCGCTCGCCGTCGGCCTCCAGCAGCGCCCACACGCTGCGCTCGGCCCGCCGGACGACCACCCGCGCCTGGTGCAGCAGCGCCGCCAGCGGCGTCCCGCCGGGCAGCACGAAGCTGGTCAGCGTCGGCAGCGCCTCGTTGTGCTCGTCGCAGGCCGCCTCCAGCCGCTCGGTGTAGGCGGCGGTCACCCGCAGCGGCGGGTGCGCGGGGTCGGGCACCACGGGCGTGGACAGGTCGGCGCCGACGTCGAACAGGTCGTTCTGCACGCTGCGCACGAGCTCGACCAGCTCGGGCGACGGCGCCCCCAGCGCCAGGGCCACGCCGAGCACGCTGTTGGCCTCGTCGACGTCGGCGTAGGCGACCAGCCGCGGGTCGGTCTTGGCCACCCGGCTCATGTCGCCCAGGTGCGTCTGCCCGGCGTCACCGGTCTTCGTGTAGATGCGGGTGAGCCGGACCGTCATGGTCGCCCAGCCTAGGCGCTGCTGCGGGCGCGCCCACCGGCCTGGGACGCTGCCCGGAGCCGCCCGCGCACGCGCCGTAGGGTGGTCGGGTGCAGTGCTTCGAGGTGACCGGCGGCACCGCCCTCAGGGGCCGGGTACGGGTCACGGGGGCGAAGAACAGCGCCCTCAAGCTCATGGCGGCCGCGCTCCTGGCCTCCGGGCGGACGACGATCGACGAGGTCCCCGACATCCTCGACGTCGCGATCATGAGCGAGGTGCTGCGCCGGCTCGGCTGCGGCGTCGGCTACGAGCGCTCGGGGCAGCCCGGGGGCGGCGGCCGGGTCGTCGTCGACGTGCCGGAGGACCCCGCCACCGAGACCGACTACGACCTGGTCCGCAAGATGCGCGCCTCGATCAGCGTGCTCGGCCCGCTGGTCGCCCGCTGCGGCAGCGCCCGGGTGGCGCTGCCCGGCGGCGACGCGATCGGCTCCCGCGGGCTGGACATGCACATCTCCGGCCTGGAGCGGCTCGGCGCCTCGATCCACAGCGAGCACGGCTTCCTCGTCGCCTCCGCGCCGCGGCTGGTGGGCACCTCGATCTGGCTGGACTTCCCGTCGGTCGGCGCCACGGAGAACCTGCTCATGGCCGCGGTCCTGGCCGAGGGGACGACGGTCATCGACAACGCCGCCCGCGAGCCGGAGATCGTCGACATCTGCTCGATGCTCACCGCGATGGGCGCCCGCATCGACGGCGCGGGCACCTCCACGCTCACCGTCGAGGGCGTCGACGCGCTGTCGCCGGTGACCTACTCGACGGTGCCCGACCGCATCGTCGCCGGGACGTGGGCGATCGGCGCGGTGATGACCCGCGGCGACGTCGTCGTCGAGCGGGCCGTCCCCGACCACCTCGCCGTCCCGCTGGACAAGCTGGTCAGCGCCGGCGCCACCGTGGAGGTCGTCGAGAACGGCGTCCGGATCGCCATGGACGAGCGGCCGCGCGGGGTCGACGTCGTCACGCTGCCGTTCCCCGGGTTCCCGACCGACCTGCAGCCGATGGCGGTCGCGCTGGCCGCGGTGTCCACCGGCACGGCCCTGATCACCGAGAACGTGTTCGAGGGCCGGTTCATGTTCGTCAACGAGCTGGTGCGCCTGGGCGCCGACGTGCGCATCGACGGCCACCACGCCGTCGTGCGCGGGCGGGAGCGGCTGTCGTCGGCGCCCGTGGTGGCCACCGACATCCGCGCCGGCGCCGGGCTGGTGCTGGCCGGGCTGCTGTCCGACGGCGTCACCGAGGTGCAGGACGTGCACCACGTCGACCGCGGCTACCCCGACTTCGTCGAGCAGCTGCGCGGCCTGGGCGTGCAGATCGAGCGCGTCGAGCGCCCGGGCGACCTCTGAGCCCGCGGGAGGGCTACGCCGCAGGGAAGGAGGACGCGAGCGCCCGGGCGCGGGCGGCGTCCTCGGGGAAGACCAGCACGTCGGCGCGGTGCGCCTCGGGGAAGCGGACCGTCGAGCGGATCCCGGCGTCGGAGAGCACCGCGCGCAGCGCGAGCGCCGACTCGCGGCGGGACAGCGTGGCGACCCGCGTGAGCAGACCGTCGTCGGTGGGTGGGGGACGGCGCCGGCGCACGCCCCCGGTGGGGCTCCCGCCGAAGGCCCAGCGCATGAAGAGGGCCAGCAGCACCATGACGACGATCGCGATGACCGGCCCGGCGATGTAGCTCAGACTGCCCGGCTGCAGCACGGTGCCTCCCCTCGGCGGGCGGCGTCCGGGCCTCTCCCGGCCCGGTCGCACACGACCGAGTGTGCCACCGCGGGGCTCCCGGACCGGTGCTGCTACTGGCCGGTAACAGCCCTACACTCCGCTGGCATGCCGTTCCCTTCATCGCCGAAGGAGCGCGACCGTCCCTGGGTCATGCGCACCTACGCCGGCCACTCCTCGCCGGCCGAGTCCAACGCGCTCTACCGCCGGAACCTGGCGAAGGGGCAGACCGGCCTGTCGGTCGCCTTCGACCTGCCGACGCAGACCGGCTACGACCCCGACGACGAGCTCGCCGTCGGTGAGGTCGGCAAGGTCGGCGTCCCGGTGACGCACATCGGCGACATGCGGGCGCTGTTCGACGGCATCCCGCTCGACGAGATGAACACGTCGATGACGATCAACGCCACCGCCATGTGGCTGCTCGCGCTCTACCAGGCGGTCGCCGAGGAGCACGGGCACGACGTCGCGAAGCTCGCCGGGACGACGCAGAACGACATCATCAAGGAGTACCTGTCGCGGGGGACCTACGTGTTCCCGCCCGGGCCCTCGATGCGGCTGATCACCGACATGGTCGCCTACACGGTGACGGCGATGCCGAAGTGGAACCCGATCAACATCTGCAGCTACCACCTGCAGGAGGCCGGGGCGACGCCGGTGCAGGAGATCGCCTACGCGATGAGCACCGCGATCGCCGTCCTGGACTCGGTGCGCGACTCCGGCCAGGTGCCGCAGGAGCGCTTCGGCGAGGTGGTCGCGCGCATCTCCTTCTTCGTCAACGCGGGCGTCCGCTTCGTCGAGGAGATGTGCAAGATGCGCGCCTTCACCCAGCTCTGGGACGAGCTGACGCAGGAGCGCTACGGCGTGCAGGACCCCAGGCACCGCCGCTTCCGCTACGGCGTGCAGGTCAACTCCCTGGGCCTGACCGAGGCGCAGCCGGAGAACAACGTGCAGCGGATCGTGCTGGAGATGCTCGCGGTCACGCTGTCCAGGGACGCCCGCGCCCGCGCGGTGCAGCTGCCGGCGTGGAACGAGGCGCTGGGCCTGCCCCGGCCGTGGGACCAGCAGTGGTCGCTGCGGCTGCAGCAGGTGCTCGCCTACGAGACCGACCTGCTCGAGTACGACGACCTGTTCACCGGGTCGGTCGTCGTGGAGCGGAAGGTGTCCGAGCTGGTCGAGGGCGCCCGCGCCGAGATCGCCCGGGTGCAGGAGATGGGCGGGGCGGTGGCCGCCGTCGAGTCCGGCTACATGAAGGGGCAGCTCGTCGCCTCGCTGGCCGAGCGGCGGCGCCGGATGGAGAACGGCGAGGACGTCATCGTCGGCGTCAACCGCTTCGAGGGCACCGAGCCCAACCCGCTGCTGGCCGACCTCGACGCCGCCATCCAGGTCGTCGACCCCGCCGTCGAGAACGCCGCCCAGGAGGCGGTGCGGAAGTGGCGGGCCGAGCGCGACCCGGCGCCGGTGGAGGCCGCGCTGGCCGCGCTGCGGGAGGCCGCCGGCAGCGACGTCAACCTCATGGAGGCGACCCTGCGGTGCGCCCGGGCGGGCGTGACGACGGGGGAGTGGGCCGGCGTGCTGCGCGAGGTGTTCGGCGAGTACCGCGCCCCCACCGGCGTGGCCGCGGCCACCGGCGGCGGCGAGGCCGACGAGACGCTGGCGCGGGTCCGCGAGCGGGTGCGCGCCACCGGCGAGGAGCTCGGCGGGCGGCTGCGGTTCCTGGTCGGCAAGCCCGGCCTCGACGGGCACTCCAACGGCGCGGAGCAGATCGCCGTCCGCGCCCGCGACGCCGGCTTCGAGGTGGTCTACCAGGGCATCCGGCTCACGCCCGCGCAGATCGTCTCGGCCGCGATCGAGGAGGACGTGCACGTCGTCGGGCTGTCGGTGCTCTCCGGCTCGCACCTGCAGGTGGTGCCGGCGGTGCTGCGGGGCCTGCAGGAGGCCGGCCTGGACGACGTCCCGGTCGTCGTCGGCGGGATCATCCCCGACAGCGACGCCCGCCGGCTGCGCGAGCAGGGCGTGGCCCGGGTGTTCACGCCGAAGGACTTCGGGCTCACCGACATCATGGGCCAGGTCGTGGACGTGGTCCGCGAGGCGAACGGCCTGGACGAGCGGGTGCCCGCCTCCGTCTGAGCCGCCGGCCCGGCCCCGTCCAGGGCACCGCCCCGAGCCCGCGAGGGGGAGGGCGGGGTCCTCGCTCAGGAGATCGGCGCCGGCCGGCCGAACAGGTGGCCCTGGCCGTAGCGGACGCCGCGGGAGAGCAGGGCGTCGCGCTCGGCGGTGGTCTCGATGCCCTCGGCCACCAGCGTGGCGCCGGTGTCGGCGGCGAAGGCCACCATCGCCGCGGTCATCGCCTGCCGCGCCGGGTCGACGTCGACCCCGCTGACCAGCGCGATGTCGAGCTTGATGGTGTCCGGCCGCAGCCGCAGGATGTGCCGCAGGCTCGCGTAGCCGGCGCCGGCGTCGTCGATGCTGAGCCGGATCCCGGCCGCCCGCAGCGGCGCCAGCGCGCCCAGGACCGGCCCGTAGTCCGCGATCGGGCTGTGCTCGGTGATCTCCACGGTCAGCGCCGTCCGCCGGACGCCCTCGAGGAGCGCCTCGCCGACCTCGGGGGCGAGCAGCGCCTCGGGGGAGAGGTTGACCGCCAGCCGCAGGCCCCGCGGCAGCCGGTCCCCGGCCTCCAGGGCGGCGTGCACGGCCAGCAGCTCCAGCTCCACGCCCAGGCCGACGACCGCGGCGTCGGCGAACAGCGTCGCCGGGCTGCCCTCGCTGCCGGGGAAGCGGGACAGCGCCTCGTGCGCGACGACGGTGCCGCTGTGCATGTCGACGACCGGCTGGACGTGCACCTCCACCGTGCGCCGCTCCAGGACGTCGCAGACCCGCGCGTGCCGGGCGGCCAGCTCGGTCTGGGCGGCCTCCTCGGCGGTCAGCCGCTCGCCGATCAGCTCGGCGAGCATCTCCACCGTCCGCACCGACGAGCCGTCCAGCTGCTCGCCGGCGTCCCGGCTGATGCAGCACAGCATCCCGAGGGGGCGCCGGTCCCCGCCGCGCACCGGGGCGCCGACGTAGGAGCCGATCCCCAGCTGCCGGGTGACCGCGAGCTCGCGGGTGACCGGGTTGCGGTCGGCGCCGGTGACCACCGGCGGCAGCTGGCCGGACAGCACCCGCACGCAGAAGGACTCCTCGAGCGGCATCGACATGCCCTCGGAGACGTTCATGGCGCCGAGCTCGCCGGTGGCCGAGGCGATCTCCTGGCGGTCCTCGGTGAACACCGACAACCAGGCGACGTCCATCCCGAGCCGGGCGCGCGCGAGGTCGAGCAGGCGGTGCACCCAGTCCTCGTCGGCGTCGTCGGTCGTCGGGCCGGCGGTCGCCACGGGCTGCGGTGCTCCCACCCGGGCAGTGTCGCGGCTGTGCGCCGTCTTGCCCAGGGGGTTGCGGAACGGCTCCGTGCGTCAGACCCGGGGGCCGAAGCGGACGTCGACGCCGGGGGAGAACAGCACGCTGTCCGGCGGGCCGCCGACGCCGGGCAGCCCGGCCGCGGCGAGCAGGTCGCCGTCCCAGGTCAGGAGCTCGGCGCGGTGCAGCGGCCAGGCCGGGTGCTCGTTGGGCCAGTAGCGCGTGCGGCCCCGGCTCGTCTGGTGCAGCCCCCAGCGGCCGGTGAGGAAGCGCTCCAGCGGACCGGGCCGCTCCAGCCGCGGACCCACCCGCACCTCGATCCGGCCGCCGGCGCCGCGCGGCCCGGGCCAGCGCCGCCGGCTGGTGTAGGCCAGCAGGTCGCCGTCGCGGGTCAGGCGCATCCGCGACCACAGGTAGGGCAGCCCCGCGGCGCGGGCGACCAGGACCGGGAGCAGCCGGTCGGCGTCGAGGGACGCGAAGACGACGCCGCGCCGGCCCTCCCCGTCCACGGAGTACAGGCGCACGTTGGTCTCGAGGAACGAGCCGACGTAGGGCAGGCCGGGCGAGCCGAGGACGCCGATGCGGCGCATGCGGAAGGGCACCAGCCCCACCCAGCTGCGCCCGTCCGGGGTGGTGTCCGGCCGGGTGCCCGGCGGCAGCAGCGGCGCGACGACGTCCGGGTCGACCGCCCAGTGCAGGAAGGCGACGTCCCGCCAGCCCTGCGTGAACAGCGTCCGCCCGGCGGCGCGGGGCGCGGTGTCGGTGACCTCCTCGGCGTCCACCCCTCCAGCGTCCCCAGCCGCGTTGCCCCCGACCGGCCACCCGTGGTGAGGTCGGTCACGTGACCGCCGAGGGAGCTCCCCGCGTCGAGCGCGACGGCGACGTCGTCCGCATCACCATGTGCCGCCCGCAGCGGCGCAACGCGCTGTCCCGCGACCACCTCACCCAGCTGCTGGCCGCCGTCACCGACGCCGGCGGCAGCGACGCGGCGGGCATCGTCCTCGGCGCGGAGGGGCCGGTGTTCAGCGCCGGGCACGACTTCCGGGACGTCGTCGACCGGCCGGTGACCGAGGTCCGCAGCCTGCTCGCCCTGTGCACCGAGCTGGTGCAGACGCTGCAGGACGTGCCGCAGGTCGTCGTCGCGCGGGTGCACGCCCTGGCCACCGCCGCGGGCTGCCAGCTGGTCGCCTCCTGCGACCTCGCGGTGGCCGCGGAGTCGGCCGGCTTCGCCGCCCCGGGCGGGAAGGGCGGCTGGTTCTGCCACACGCCGATGGTGGCGATCGCCCGCAACGTCGGCCGCAAGCGGGCGATGGAGCTGGCGCTCACCGGCGACGTCATCGACGCGCGGACCGCGCTGGAGTGGGGGCTGGTCAACCGGGTCGTGCCCGACGGCGAGCTCGACGCCGCCGTCGACGAGCTCGTGGCCCGGGCCACCCGCGGCTCGCGGGCGAGCAAGGCGTGGGGCAAGCGGACGATGTACGCCCAGCTCGACCGGACCGAGCGGGACGCCTACGCCGTCGCCGTCGAGGTGATGGCGTCGGCCAGCCAGATCGACGGCGCCCGCGAGGGCATGCGGTCGTTCCTGGAGAAGCGCCCGCCGGCCTGGACCGACTGAGGCCGGGTCACCCGGTCAGGTCGGTGCAGCCGGTCTCGTGCGGGAGCACCGGCCGGAACGCGATCGACCAGCGGGCGCCGTCGGGGGTGGCCCACGGCGTGAGCACGTTCGCCGTCGCGGCGGCCGCGAGCACGTCGGCCGCCTGCTGCCCGGTGGCGCTCACGCAGGTCAGCCCGGCGCCCAGCGGCGTGCCGGGCAGCCCGGGACCCGGCCAGGCGACGTCGGGCTGGGGGAACTCCGGGTCGCCGCCGGTGTGGGGCTGGACCACCGCGGCGACCGTCTGCGGCACGTAGGACTCCGCCGGGCCCGCGGCGGCCAGGCCGGTGAGCTCGTCGACGAGGTCCTGCAGCCGCCCGCGGGCCTCGGCCTGCTCCGGGGTCAGCGACCCGTCGGGGGTCTCGGCCAGGGCGTACACCTCGCGGACCGCGGTGCCCTCGCCGGTGGTCAGGGTGATGCGGGTGGTGGGCGCGTCGGCGACCGGCGGCTCGCCGAGGTCGGCGTCCTCCGTCACCCCGGCGTCGACGGCGCGGTCGAGCAGGTCGCGGACGGTGGCCTCGCCGACCTCGGTCACCTGCACGTTCGGCAGCGCGGGCGAGGGCCAGATCTCGATCTGCGGGCCCTCGGTGAACACCCGGCCGTCGCCGTAGACGGTGACCAGCGGCAGGCCGGTGGCCAGGTCCTCCGGGGGCACGAAGCCGCCGGTGTGCTCCACCTGCAGCACGGGCCCCGCGGGCAGGGGGTCGGGCGACGGCGCCGCGGCGTCGGTCCCGTCCTGCGCGCACCCGGCCAGCGCCAGCGCCCCGGCCAGCAGCGCGGCCGCGCGCACCGTCGACGTCGTCGTCACGGTCCTGCGACGCGCGACCCGGCTCGGCGGTTCCCGTCGTGACCGGACCGGTACCGTCGGCCCCCGTGCGTCTGGTCATCGCCCGCTGCTCGGTCGACTACATCGGGCGGCTGACCGCCCACCTGCCCATGGCCTCGCGGCTGCTGCTGGTCAAGGCCGACGGCTCGGTGTCGGTGCACGCCGACGACCGCGCCTACAAGCCGCTGAACTGGATGAGCCCGCCGTGCACGCTCCGGGACGAGCTCGTCGACGGGTCCGGCACCTGGACGGTCACCAACAAGGCCGGTGAGCAGCTGGTCATCACCATCGAGTCGGTCGAGCACGACTCCGCGCACGAGCTGGGCGTGGACCCCGGCCTGCAGAAGGACGGCGTCGAGGCCGAGCTGCAGCGGCTGCTCGCGCTGCACGTGGAGACCTTCGGGCAGGGCTGGTCGCTGGTCCGCCGCGAGTACCCGACGGCGATCGGCCCGGTCGACCTGCTCTGCCGCGACGCCGACGGGCGCACCGTCGCCGTGGAGGTCAAGCGGCGCGGCGAGATCGACGGCGTCGAGCAGCTGACCCGCTACCTCGAGCTGCTCAACCGCGACCCCCTGCTGGCCCCGGTCAAGGGCGTGTTCGCCGCGCAGGAGATCAAGCCGCAGGCGCGGGTGCTCGCCGGCGACCGCGGCATCGAGTGCGTGACCGTCGACTACGCCGTCCTCAAGGGCACCGACGACCCCACCCAGCGCCTGTTCTGAGACCGCCACCCACCGCGTGAGGACCCCGTCCTCCCCACCCTTCGCGAGCTCGGGGCGGGACCCTGGACGGGGCCAGGGAGGGACCTACCGGCCGGTAGCGGACGCGGGCCGTCCGGGTGGGAGACTGCCCCGGTCAACGCACGGGAGGAGATGGCAGCGTGGCCAGAGAACTGACCGAGGTCGGCGTGGTGGGCCTGGGCACCATGGGTGCGGGCATCGCCGAGGTGCTGGCCCGCGCGGGCCTGTCCGTGACGGCCGTGGAGGTCGGCGACGACGCGCTGGCCCGCGGCCGCGGGCACGTCGAGCAGTCCACCGGGAAAGCGGTCGCGCGCGGCAAGCTCGACGAGGCCGAGCGCGAGGCGATCCTCGGGCGGATCCGCTTCACCACGTCGCTGGAGGACCTCGCCGTCGCGGAGCTGGTCATCGAGGCCGTCCCGGAGCGGATGGAGCTCAAGGCCGAGCTGTTCGCGAAGCTGGACAAGATCTGCCCGCCGGACACCATCCTCGCGACCAACACCTCCAGCCTGTCGGTGACCGAGCTGTCGGTGGCCACCGGCCGGCCGAGCAAGGTCATCGGGATGCACTTCTTCAACCCGGCGCCGGTCATGAAGCTGGTCGAGGTCGTGCGGACCGTCGTCACCGAGCCCGCGGTCATCGAGGACGTCGAGGCCCTGGCCGAGCGGCTGGGCAAGGTCGACGTGACCATCGGCGACAAGGCCGGCTTCATCGCCAACGCGCTGCTGTTCGGCTACCTCAACCACGCGGTCTCCATGTACGAGAACCGCTACGCCAGCCGCGAGGACATCGACGCCGCCATGCGGCTGGGCTGCGGCCTGCCGATGGGCCCGCTCGCGCTCATGGACCTCATCGGGATCGACACCGCCTACGAGATCCTCGACACGATGTACAAGCAGTCGCGCAACCGGCTGCACGCGCCCAGCCCGGTCATCAAGCAGATGATGACCGCGGGCCTGCTGGGCCGGAAGTCCGGCCGCGGCTTCTACACCTACGCCGCGCCCGGCTCCGCCGAGGTCGTGCCCGACGAGCGCACCCCGGCCGCCGGCGGCGCCGCCGAGGGCGCCCGCCCCGTGTCGAAGATCGGCGTCGTCGGCTCCGGGACGATGGCCACCGGCATCGTCGAGGTCGCCGCCAAGGGCGGCTACGAAGTCGTCTTCGTGGCCCGCACCCTCGACAAGGTCGAGGCCGTGCACACCGCGCTGCGCAGGTCGCTGGACAAGCAGGTCGCGCGCGGGCGGCTCGACGAGGCCGGCCGGGACGAGGTGCTCGCCCGGGTCACCGGGACGGCGTCGCTGGACGACCTCGCCGACGTCGACCTGGTCATCGAGGCCGTCGTCGAGCACCTGGCCACCAAGCAGGCGCTGTTCGCCAACCTCGGCGAGATCTGCAAGCCCGGCGCGGTGCTGGCCACGACGACGTCGAGCCTGCCGGTCATCGAGTGCGCCAAGGCCAGCGAGCGCCCCGCCGACGTCGTCGGCCTGCACTTCTTCAACCCCGCGCCGGTGATGAAGCTGGTCGAGGTGGTCAGCACCATCGCCACCGCCCCCGACGTCGCGGCCACCGCCCACGCGGTCTGCGCGCAGCTCGGCAAGCACGCGGTGTCCTGCACGGACCGGGCCGGGTTCATCGTCAACGCGCTGCTGTTCCCGTACCTGAACGACGCGGTGAAGATGCTCGAGGCGCACTACGCGACCGCCGACGACATCGACGCCGCCATGAAGGTCGGCTGCGGCTACCCGATGGGCCCGTTCGAGCTGCTCGACGTCGTCGGCCTCGACGTGTCGCTGGCCATCGAGCGCGAGCTGTACACCGAGTTCCGCGAGCCCGGGTTCGCGCCCGCGCCGCTGCTCGAGCACCTGGTCACCGCCGGCTACCTGGGCCGCAAGACCGGCCGCGGGTTCCGGGACTACTCCCGGCGCTGAGGTGCCCCGCAGGGGACGACGCAGCGGGGGGCGGCGGGCCGGCCGCCCCCCGCTCGCGCGTCGGAGCGAGGAGGTCGAGGAGGCCGCCGACGGCGACTGGGTCGTCCGCCGGCTGACCGGGGCGGCGAGCACCAAGCCCTACCGCTGCCCGGGCTGCGACCAGGAGATCCGGCCGGGCACCCCGCACGTGGTCAGCTGGCCGGCCTACGCCCGCGACTCGGACCTGGAGCCCTGGGACACCGACTCCGCCGCCGACCTGCGCCGACACTGGCATACCGCCTGCTGGCAGGCCCGCGACCGCCGCCGCTGACGGAGGACCTCCTCGCCCCACACCGCTCGCCGGCCCGCGGCGGGCCCCTGCGAGGAGGCCGTTCCCTCACCTCGCGGTCGCGAAGACGACGACGTTGTCCTCGTAGCTGCGCGCCGAGCGGTCGAAGTCGCCGCCGCAGGTGACCAGCCGCAGCTGGGCGTCCGCCGTCGGCCCGTACACGGCCGCGGTGGGGAAGGCGTCCTTCGGGTGCCGCTCGACCCGGCTGACGGTGAACGCGACGGTGCTGCCGTCGGCGCGGTCGACGAGCACCTCGTCCCCGGCAGCGAGCTCGCGCAGGCGCCAGAAGACCGCCGGGCCGCTGCGGGAGTCGACGTGCCCGGCCAGCACCGCCGGGCCGACGTCACCCGGCGCCGGGCCGCCGGTGTACCAGCCGGCCGCCGCCGGGTCGGCCGGGGCCGCCAGCGCGCCGGTGGCGTCGAGGCCGAGGTTGACCAGCCCGCTGTCGAGACCGATGGCCGGCGCCCGCACCCGGACCGGCGGCGCGGCCGCGGGAGCCGACCGCTGCGCGAGCACGACCGGCCCTGAGACCGTGGCGGTCGGCGTGCCGGCGGCGGCCGGCGGGGGAGCGGCCGGCCCCCGCAGGGCGACCACCCCCGCGGCGAGGGCGAGGACGGCCAGCGCCGGCCGCAGCAGGCCCGCGCGGCTCCGGGGCGCGCGGTGCCGGGACCGGCGTGCGCGGTGGTGGGCGGCCGGCCGGGGGGGGGGGGGGGGGGGGGGGGGGGGGGGGGGGGGGGGGGGGGGGGGGGGGGGGGGGGGGGGGGGGGGGGGGGGGGGGGGGGGGGGGGGGGGGGGGGGGGGGGGGGGGGGGGGGGGGGGGGG
>NZ_JBJGZC010000020.1:0-90414 GCF_054050315.1 Geodermatophilus sp. SYSU D00867
GCCGTCCGCGCGCGGACGGCGGGACCGGGCCGCTGTGGTGCGGGCCCTGGGTCAGACCGCGAAGCGGGCCACCGCCTCCTGCAGCTCGCCGCTCATGCGGGCGAGCTCGGCCGCGGCGCGCTGGGCGTCGGCGACCCGGGCGCCGGTCTGCTGGGTGCCGGCGGCCAGCCCGCCGATCGCGGTGGCGATGTCCCGCGAGCCGCCCGCGGCCTCGGCCACGTTGCGGTTCATCTCGTTGGTGGTCGCCGTCTGCTCCTCGACCGCCGCGGCGATCGTGGCCTGGAAGTCGTTGATCTCGCCGATGACGGCGCTGATCCGGCTGATCGCCTCGACGGCGCCGGCGGTGTCGGCCTGGATGGCCTCGACCCGGCGGGAGATGTCCTCGGTCGCCCGGGCCGTCTCCTGCGCGAGCTCCTTGACCTCGCTGGCCACGACGGCGAAGCCCTTGCCGGCCTCCCCGGCGCGCGCGGCCTCGATGGTGGCGTTGAGCGCCAGCAGGTTGGTCTGCTCGGCGATGCCGTTGATCAGCTTCACGACCGTGGCGATCTCCTGCGAGGAGTCGCCGAGCTTGCCGACCGTGCGGGTCGTCGTCTCGGCGACGTCCACGGCCTGACCGGCCACGCGGGCGGCCTCGGCGGCGTTGTGCGCGATCTCCCGGATCGCGGTCTCCATCTGCGAGGAGCCGGTGGCGACGGTGTCGACGCTGGCGGCCACCTCACCGGCGGAGGCGACGACGGCGTCGGTCTGGTCGGAGGCGGCGCGGGAGAACTCGGCGATGCCGCTGGCGGCGGAGTCGAGCCGGGTGGAGGCACCCTGCAGCCGGCCGGCGGAGTCGCGGACGAGCACGAGCACGCCGCTGAGGGAGTCCAGCGTCCGGTCCAGCGAGCGGGCGACCTCGCCGAGCTCGCCGCCGCCGGCCTCGCCGGCGCGGACCCGCAGGTCGCCGCCGGCGACCTTGCCGAGCACCTCGCGGATCCGCTCGACCGGCCGGGTGACGCTGCGGGCGACGAGGACCGCGAGCACGATCGCGACGACCAGACCCAGGGCCATGATCACGAGGGTCAGGGTGCGGGCGGCGGCGTAGGCGTCGGCGGCGTCGGTGGCGGTCGCCTCGGCGTCGACCCGGGCGGTCTCGGTGGCCGCGGCGAGGGAGTCGGCGATCACGGCCTCGTTGGCGTTGAGGCGGGTGATGATCGCCTGCTGCTCCGCCAGGGGCAGGGTGCTGCCGGTCGGGGTCGCGCCGGCGACCAGCAGCTGCAGGTCGGCGAGGTAGGCCTGCGAGGCGCCGACGAACTCCTCGTAGGACGCGCGGGTCTCCGCCGACATGGGCAGCCCGGCCGCCGCGGCGGTGTCCTCGGTGAGCGTCTGCGCGGTCTCACCGGCCTTCTGCTGCGCGGAGGCGCGGCTCTCGGCCGGCAGGGTCACGATGTTGGCCCGCGCGGTGTGGGTCATGAGCTGCCACCAGTCGACCTGCAGCTGCTGCAGGCCGGCCACCGGCAGCGCGCCGTCGCTGTAGACCCGGTCGGCCCGGTCGCTGAGGCTGGCCATCCGGTCGATACCGAAGGCACCGATGCCGATCGTCGTCAGGGCGACGACGAGGATCGCGCCCAGCAGTCGCGTGCGCAGCCCCCACCCTCCCGTCACGGACTCGGCAGGAGGCGTCTGCGGGACGCGGGTCGGGGTGGTGCTCATGTGCTGCCCTCCGTGGCGCGCGATCGGTCGCGTTCCACATCGGCAGCCCGGCCGCGGGCTTGAGCCGGCTCAGAGCGAGGCGAGGAAGGCGGCCACGCCGTCGTCGTCGTTGGTGCCCGTGACGTCGGTGGCGGCGGCGAGCAGGTCCGGGTGGGCGTGCGCCATCGCGACGGCCCGGCCGCCGCCCTCGCGGACCCAGTCGAAGGCCGCGATGTCGTTGGGCATGTCCCCGAACACGACGACGTCGCCCGGGCCGACGCCGTGCCGGGCGGCGACCCGCGCCAGCCCGGTGGCCTTGGTGACGCCGCGGGCGGAGATCTCCGCGAGCGCGTCGGACGAGGAGTTGGTGACCGTCGCGCGGTCGCCGACGACGTCCTCGACCAGGGCGACGAACTCGTCGCGGCCCATGTCCTCGTGGCGGGCCAGCAGCTTGGCCGCGGGCACGGCGACGATCTCCTCCAGCGGCGCCTCGGCGACGCCGGGCGCGTCGACGTCCCAGCGCGGCCGGTAGACCGGCTCGTGCCGGAACTCCAGGCCGTACTCGACGGCGAACCAGGTGTCCGGCCGCACCCGGCGCAGGCCCTCGGTGACGTCGGCGAGCACGGCGGGCGGGAGCGCCTCCTCCTCGAGGATCTCGAAGGTCTCCAGGTCCAGCAGCACCGCGCCGTTGCAGCACACCGCGGTGCCCCGGCCCAGGACCTGACGGATGCGGTGCATCCACCGCGGCGGGCGGCCGGTGGCCAGGACGACCGGGACGCCGTCGGCCCGCCACCGCTCCAGCTCGGCCACGGTCGCCGGGCTCACGGTGTCGTCGGAGCGCAGCAGCGTGCCGTCCATGTCGCTGGCGATCAGCCGCGGGCGCCAGTCAGACACCGGCCAGCACCGCCTCGAGGTAGCGGGCCACGCCGTCGGCGTCGTGCCCGCCGGTGCGGCCCCGGGCGGCCGCGCGGACGGCCGGGTGCGCGTTGGCCACCGCGACCGCGTGCCCGCCGGCGTCGGTGACCGCGCCGATCATCGGCAGGTCGTTGGGCATGTCCCCGAAGACCAGGACGTCGCCCAGGTCCACGCCGTGGTGGTCGAGGGCGACGGCCAGGCCGGTGGCCTTGGTGACGCCCGGCGGCAGCACCTCGATGAAGCCGAGGCCGGCGTGGGTCAGCTCGGCCTCGGCCGGGTCGACGACGCGCCGGGCGCGGGCCAGCAGCTCGTCCTGCCCGAGCGTGGACGAGCGGAGGAACACCTTGAGCACCGCCCCCTCGGGGAGGACCGAGTGCCGGGGCAGCAGGTGCGCGGGCTCGGGGTAGGGCCAGTCGAAGCCGTGCTGCACGCGCAGCGCCGCCCGGGCCTCGGCCTGCTCGGCGGCGTCCTCGACGGCGAGCACGAGGTCCCCCGCCACCTCCTCGATCCGGGCGACGACGGCCTCGGCCTGCGAGCGCGGCAGGCCCACGGTGCGCAGCACCTCGTCGCGCTCGAGGTCGACGACGTAGCCGCCCTGCGCGAGGACGGCGATGCCGCGGCCGCCGAGCGCCGCCCGCACGCTGTCGACCAGCCGCGGCCCGCGGCCGGTGACCCCGACGACGGGGATGCCGGCGGCCCAGCAGGCGTCCAGCGCCGCGCGGGTGCGGGGGCTGACCTCGCCGGAGGAGTCGAGCAGGGTGCCGTCGAGGTCGGTGGCCACCAGGCGTGGCCGCCACGTCCCGAGCTCGTCGAGCACGCCGCCGAGGTCGACGACGTCACCGGCCTCCGGCACCGCCGCCCCGGGGACCGGGAGCGCGGCCGGCGGCTGGCTGCTCACGCGGGCACCGGCGCGGCCAGGGTCATGCCGGGGGTGAGGACCTCGTGGCCGCCCAGCCACGGCCGCAGCGCCGCCGGCACGTGCACCGAGCCGTCCGCGCGCTGGTGCACCTCGAGCAGGCAGGCGATGGTGCGGGCGATGGCGCACAGCGTGCCGTTGAGCGTGGCCGCCGTCTGCGGCCGCCCGTCCTCGTCGCGGTGGCGGATGGCCAGCCGGCGGGCCTGGAAGGTGGTGCAGTCCGAGGTGCTGGTCAGCTCGCGGTAGGTGCCCTGGCTGGGGAACCAGGCCTCGATGTCGTACTTGCGGGCGGCGCTGGTGCCCAGGTCGCCGGCGGCGATGTCGACCACCCGGTAGGGCAGCTCGAGCGCCTGGAGGAACTCCTCCTCCCAGGCGAGCAGCCGCAGGTGCTCGGCGGCGGCCTCCTCGGGCCGGCAGAAGCTGAACATCTCGACCTTGTCGAACCAGTGCACCCGGATGATCCCGCGGGTGTCCTTGCCGTAGGAGCCGGCCTCGCGGCGGAAGCAGGACGACCAGCCGGCGTAGCGGCGCGGTCCCGCCGACAGGTCGAGCACCTCGTTCGCGTGCATCCCGGCCAGCGCCACCTCCGAGGTGCCGACGAGGTACAGGTCGTCGCGCTCGACCCGGTACACCTCCTCGTCGTGCTCGCCGAGGAAGCCGGTGCCCTCCATCGCCTCGGGCTTGACCAGCGCCGGCGCGACGACGGGGGTGAACCCGGCGGCCACCGCGCGGGTGATCGCCAGCTGGGCGAGGGCGAACTCGAGCAGCGCGCCGGGGCCGGTGAGGAAGTAGAACCGGGCGCCGGAGACCTTCGCGCCGCGCTCCATGTCGATGGCGCCGAGCGCCTCGCCGACCTGCAGGTGGTCGCGCACCTCGAAGTCGTAGGACGGCACCTCGCCCACGGTGCGCAGGGTGACCGCGTCGTCCTCGCCGCCGGGCGGGACGTCGTCGTGGACCACGTTCGGGATGGCCAGGTGGGCCTCGCGCAGCGCGGCGTCGGCCGCGCGCTGGGCCTCCTCGGCCTCCTTGACCTGGGCGGCGAGCGCCTTCGCCCGCTCCAGGACGGCGGGGCGCTCCTCCTTCGACGCGCCGCGCACCGCCTGCGAGGCCGCCTTCTGCTCCGCGCGCAGGTCGTCGGCGCGCTTGACGGCGGCGCGGCGGGCCTCGTCGGCGGCCAGGAGCGCGTCGACCCGGGACTCGTCGGCGCCGCGGGCGCGCTGGCTGGCACGGACGACGTCGGGGTGCTCGCGCACCAGGCGCAGGTCGATCACGCCTCGATCGTAGGTGGGCCGCCGGTGATCACCCCGCGCACGCGACGACGTGCACCCCGCGAGGGGCAGGGGCTGGGACACTCGGGGGCATGCGGTTCCTCGACGGTCAGCGCCCGCCCACCGACCTGACCTACGCCGACGTGTTCATGGTGCCCAACCACAGCACCGTCGGCTCCCGGCTCGAGGTCGACCTGACCACGCCGGACCGGGTGGGCACGACCATCCCGGTCGTCGTCGCGAACATGACCGCCATCAGCGGCCGGCGGATGGCCGAGACGATCGCCCGCCGCGGCGGCCTCGCGGTGCTGCCGCAGGATATCCCCGTCGACGTCGTCGGGGAGGTCGTCTCCTGGGTGCACGCCCGGCACCCCGTCTACGACACCGCGATCACCCTGTCCCCCGGCTCGACCGTGGGCGAGGCGCTGTCGCTGATGACCAAGCGCGCGCACGGCATCGTGGTGGTGGTCGAGGACGGCGTGCCCGTCGGCGTCGTCACCGACGGCGCCTGCCAGGGCGTGGACCGGTTCAGCCAGCTCTCGCAGGTCATGGCCGAGCACCCGCTGACCATCCCGGCCGGCACCGAGCTGCCGAAGGTCTTCGACGTGCTGTCCGAGGAGCGGGTCAGCGCCGCGCCGGTGGTCGAGGGCGAGCGGCTGGTCGGCGTCATCACCCGCAAGGGCGCGCTGCGCTCGACGGTCTACACGCCCGCGGTCAACGCGCAGGGGCAGCTGCTCACCGCGGCCGCCGTCGGCATCAACGGCGACGTCGCGGGCAAGGTGTCCGCGCTGCTGGCCGCCGGGGTCGACGTGCTCGTCGTCGACACCGCGCACGGCCACCAGGAGAAGGCGGTCGAGGCGGTGCGCGCGGCCCGGTCGGTGGCCGGGTCGGTGCCGGTGGTGGCGGGCAACGTGGTCACCGCCGAGGGCACCCGCGACCTGGTCTCGGCCGGGGCCGACGTCGTCAAGGTCGGCGTGGGCCCGGGCGCCATGTGCACCACGCGGATGATGACCGGCGTCGGCCGGCCGCAGTTCTCCGCCGTCGAGGAGTGCGCCGCCGAGGCCCGCCGGCTGGGGAAGCACGTGTGGGCCGACGGCGGGGTGCGCCACCCCCGCGACGTCGCCCTGGCGCTGGCCGCCGGCGCGGCCAACGTGATGGTCGGCTCCTGGTTCGCCGGCACCTACGAGAGCGCCGGGGACATCCACGACGACGGCAGCGGCCGGTTGTACAAGGAGTCCTTCGGGATGGCCTCGGCGCGCGCGGTCAAGGCGCGGACGGCGCAGCAGAGCGGTTTCGACCGCGCCCGCGCCGCGCTGTTCGAGGAGGGCATCTCGTCGTCGCGGATGTACCTCGACCCCGCCCGGCCCGGCGTGGAGGACCTGGTCGACGGGATCGTCGCCGGGGTGCGCTCGTCGTGCACCTACGCCGGGGCCCGCACCGTCGACGAGTTCCACGAGCGGGCGGTGGTGGGGGTGCAGAGCACGGCCGGTTACGAGGAGGGCCGCCCTCTGCCCACCAGCTGGTGAGGCCGCTCCCCCGGGAGGTCTTCGAGTCCCTGGTCGCCGACGCGCTGGACGCGGTGCCGGCCGACCTGATGGCCCTGCTCGACAACGTCGTCGTGCTGGTGGAGGACCGCAACGAGGACGAGCCGGACCTGCTGGGCCTCTACGAGGGGTACGCGCTGACCGAGCGCGGCTGGCAGTACGGCGGCGCGCTGCCGGACCGGATCATGATCTACCGCGAGGCCATCTGCGACGTCTGCTCGACCGCCGAGGAGGTGGTCGAGGAGGTGACGGTCACCGTCGTCCACGAGATCGCCCACCACTTCGGCATCGACGACGAGCGCCTGCACGAGCTGGGCTGGGGATGACGGGAGGACCCCGTCCCCCTCACCCCCCGCACGCTCGGGGCGGGCCCCTGGACGGGGCCGTTCCAGCACCTCACCACCGCGTACCGTGATCACCGTGCCATCCGACGTCGCCAGGGGCAGCGGGCTGCCGATCAAGATGCTGCACGACCGGATCCTCGTGGCCCTGCGCAGGGAGGACGGGGAGCGGCGCTCGACCGGCGGCATCCTCATCCCCGCGACCGCGCAGGTCGCCAAGCGGCTGGTGTGGGGCGAGGCGCGCGGCGTCGGCTCGAGCGTGCGGCAGGTGAAGGTCGGCGACCAGGTGCTGTTCTCCCCCGAGGACCAGCACGAGGTCGAGGTCCACGGCGAGGAGCTGATCATCCTGCGCGAGCGCGACGTGCACGCCGTCGCCGCGGAGCGGATCGAGGAGTCCACCGGCCTGTACCTCTGACGCCGTGTGCACGCACCGCGGTCCGCGGGTGGGCCGCGGCACGGTGCGTGCACACGCGGAGGACGGCGCCCGGTCCGCGCGGGTCACTCCCTAGGCCCGGGCGTGGCGGGCCACGACGTCGGTCATCGCGGTCAGCCAGCGGCGGACGACGGCGACCTCGGCGTCGGTGAAGTCCTCCAGGGCCGCGAGCAGCTCCCGCTGCAGCCCGCCGAAGTGGGCGGCGCCGGCAGCCGTCGTCGGCGCGGTCATCTGCAGGACGACACGGCGCCGGTCGGCCGGGTCGCGCACGCGCTGCACGTGACCGGCCCGCTCCAGCCGGTCCACCAGCGCGGTCACCGACGCCGAGCTCAGCCCCACCGCGGCGCCCAGTCCGCCCGCGGTCAGCGGCTCCCCGGCCCGGGCGGCGTCCATGATCGCGATGACGGCGCGGACGTCGGTGCGCCCGAGACCGTGCCTGTCGGCGAAGCGTTGTCCGACGGCGTCGAGTTCCACCGTGAGCCGCCGCAGCAGCAGGGGGACCTCCGCCCGCTCGCCGTCGTTGCGCACCATCGACCCACCCCCTAATGTCTCGAACACCGAGATTATCGGCCCCCGAGAGGATCTCACCATGGCCCGTCGGGTCCGCTGGTTGCTCCCCCTGCTCGTCCTGCTGGCCTGGCTGGGCGCCGCCGGCCCGCTCAGCTCGCTGAGCGGGCAGCTCACCGGCCTGCAGGAGAACGACACCGCCGCCTTCCTCCCCGACAGCGCGGAGTCCACGCGCGTCGCGGAGCTCTCCCAGGCCTTCTCCCCCACCGAGGCCATCCCGGCGGTCCTGCTGTGGGAGGCCGACGGGCCCCTCGACCCGGCCACCCTCGACGCCGTCGGGCGGGCGCTCGCCGAGGCCACCGCGGTCGCCGAGGACGCCGGCGCCCTGGCCGGGCAGGCCTCGCCGCCGATCCCGTCGGAGGACGGCGAGGCGGTGCAGGCGGTGCTGCCGCTGACCCCCGAGCTGGGCGACGAGGTCGTGGCCGTGGTCGAGGACCTGCGCGCCGCGATCGCCGTCGACGGCACCGACGCGTTCGTCACCGGACCGGGCGGCATCTTCGCCGACTTCGCGAACGGCTTCGCCGGCATCGACGGGCTGCTGCTGGCCGCGGCCTTCGGCGTCGTGCTGCTCATCCTGCTGGTGGTCTACCGCAGCCCGCTGCTGCCCTTCCTGGTCATCGGCACCGCCGGCCTGGCGCTCACCGCGGGCAACGCGGTCGCCTACCTGCTCGCCGACGCCGACCTGATCACCGTCAACGGCCAGAGCCAGGGCATCGCGGCGATCCTGGTCGTCGGCGCGGCCACCGACTACGGGCTGCTGCTGGTCGCCCGCTTCCGCGAGGAACTGCAGCGCGAGCCGTCCCGGTTCACCGCGATCCGCGTGGCGCTGCGCCGCTCGTGGGAGCCGATCGTGGCCTCGGGCGCGACCGTCGTCCTCGGCGTCCTCTGCCTGCTGTTCTCCGACCTCGCGTCCAACCGCGGGCTCGGGCCGATCTCGGCGGTCAGCGTGGCGCTCGCCGTCGTCGCCGCGCTCACCTTCCTGCCGGCCGCGCTCGCGCTGCTCGGGCGGGCGGCGTTCTGGCCGTTCCGCCCGCACGTCGGCGACCAGCCGCGCGAGGGCCGCGGGTGGCGGCGGGTCGCGGCGCTGGTCGGCCGCCGGCCGCGGCGCGTCCTGGCCCTCAGCACGCTGGCGCTGGTCGCCGCGGCGGTGTTCGCGCCCACGTACGACGCGAGCGGCATCACCTTCAGCGACGCCATCCGCGGCGGGTCCAACGGCGTCGACGGGCAGGAGGCGCTGGCCCGCCACTTCGACGCCGGCTCGGGCAGCCCCACCGTCGTCGTCACGCCGGAGGGGACGTGGCCGGAGGTCGCCGAGGTCGCCGCGGCCACCGAGGGCGTGGCGTCGGCCGTCCCGTTCACCGGCGGCCAGCCGGGCGGCGACCCTCTCGTCGTCGACGGGCTGGTGCGCCTCGACGTCACCCTCGCCGTCCCGGCCGACAGCACCGAGGCCATCGACGTCGTTCAGGACCTGCGGTCCGCGCTCGACGACGCCGACCCGGCCGCGCTCGTCGGCGGCGACACCGCGAGCAACCTCGACGCCCGGGAGACCGCCGCGCGCGACCTGCGCGTGATCGTGCCGAGCGTGCTCGTGGTGATCACCGTCGTCCTGGCGCTGCTGCTGCGCTCGCTGGTGGCGCCGCTGCTGCTGGTGGCGACCGTGGTGCTCAGCGTCGGCGCGACGGTCGGCGTCGCCGCGCTGCTGTTCGACGGCGTCTTCGGCTTCCCGGGCAGCGACCCCGGCATCCTGCTCATCGGGTTCGTGTTCCTCGTCGCCCTGGGGATCGACTACAACATCTTCCTCATGACCCGGGCGCGGGAGGAGTCCGCGCGGCACGGCACCCGCGACGGCGTCCTGCGCGCGCTGGCCGTCACCGGCGGGGTCATCACCAGCGCCGGGATGGTGCTGGCCGCGACGTTCGGGGCGCTGGCGGTGCTGCCGCTGCTGTTCCTCACCCAGCTGGCGTTCCTCGTCGGGTTCGGCGTGCTGCTCGACACCTTCGTCGTCCGCTCGCTGCTGGTGCCGTCGGCGGTGGCGCTGCTCGGTGACCGCACCTGGTGGCCGAGCCGCCTGTCCCGCCGCCGCGCCACCGCCCCCGAGCGCGAGCTGGAACCCGCCTGACCGGCCCTCCCGCAGGGGCACGCCGCGGGCCTGCGGGCGGTGGGGGCAGGAGGGTCCTCCGTCAGACCTCGCCGGCGCGCAGGCGGGCGAGCCACTCGCCCGCCTCGGTGAACGCGGCGTCGGCGGCCTCGGCGGGCACCGGCCGGTTGGTGCGGCCGTCGGCGCGCGGGTAGGAGCCGAGGAAGCGCACGTCCTCGCAGACCCGGTGCAGCGCGGCCAGCGCCTCCCCCACCCGCGCCTCGGCGACGTGCCCCTCGCAGTCCAGCGAGAACGAGTAGACCCACAGCCGGTCGCGGGTGGGCCGGGACTCGATGCGGGTGAGGCTGATCCCGCGGACGGCGAACTCGCGCAGGACGTCGAGCAGCGCGCCGGTGCGGTCGGCGACGACGGCGACCAGCGAGGTCTTGTCGTCACCGGTCGGCTCCGGCAGCGCCCCGGGGCGGGACACGAGCACGAAGCGGGTGACCGCACCGGGGAAGTCGGCCACGTCGTCGGCCAGCGGGACCAGCCCGTACCGCTCGGCGGCGATCGGCGCGCACACCGCGGCGTCGGACCCGCCCTCGGCGACCGCCCGGGCCGCGGCCGCGGTGGAGGAGGCCGGCAGCGTCGGGACGCCGGGCAGCCGCTCGGCCAGCGTGCGCGCGGTCTGCGCCAGCGCGTGCGGGTGGCTGACGACGGCGCGGACGTCGCCGAGCCGGGTGCCCGGGCGCGCGGCGAGGACGAAGGAGACGGGGAGGAACACCTCGCGGGTGATGACCAGCGGGTCGCCGTCGGTCAGGCCGTCCATCGTGGCCGGGACCGAGCCCTCGACCGAGTTCTCCAGCGGCACGAGGGCGGCGTCGGCGTCCCCGGCGCGGACCGCCGCCAGCGCGGCCGCGACGCTGGCCGCGGGCCGGCGCACTCCCTCCCCGGGGGCAACGGCGCTGCTCAGCGCGGCTTCGGCGAAGGTACCCTCGGGCCCGAGATAGGCGAACCGCGTCGGAGGCGTCTGGGGCACCCGACGAGGGTAGTGCGGTCGGGCCGGGGCGCAGTCCGGGTCCGGGGGGAACTGCCTCGCCGCCGGCCCGTGCGGCCGGCCACCCGGCGTCGAGGAGGAGGGATGCGTGACCCCCGGCCCCGCACCCGTCACCGACGGTGACCTCGATGCTGCACTGCGGCGCCTGCTGACCGCGAGCAGCCGGGACGACGCCGACGCCTTCCGGGACGGGCTCGACGACGCCGAGGCCGCGTTCGGCGCGGCGAGCGACCCCCGCTGGGCGGCCTGGCGGCACGCGCTGGGCGCCCGCCGCGGCCTGCTCGACGGCGACCGGGACGCCACCGGCGCCGAGGTGGCCGCCGCGCGCGACGCGCTGGGCGCCTGTCCCCCGTCGGCCTCGACGGCCCTGGTCCTGGCCTACCTGGCGC
This sequence comes from Geodermatophilus sp. SYSU D00867, assembly GCF_054050315.1. Taxonomy (NCBI): domain Bacteria; kingdom Bacillati; phylum Actinomycetota; class Actinomycetes; order Geodermatophilales; family Geodermatophilaceae; genus Geodermatophilus; species Geodermatophilus sp. SYSU D00867. Next base: position 11,179 of record NZ_JBJGZC010000020.1, read on the forward strand.
ACGTCGAGGCGACCGCCGACCACCCGGACGCCGCGATGCTGCTCGCCGTCGACGCGAGCCTGCTCACCGAGCAGCTGTCCCCTCCCGCCGAGGAGCCCTCGCGCGCGCTGTCCCAGGCGCACCTGTGGCTGTCGCTCACCCTCACCGCGCTGGACCTCGAGGAGCTCGCCGTGGCGCAGGCCGAGCGCGGGCACCGGGTGGCCGCCGCGCTGGCCGACCCCGCCGACCGGTGGCAGCTGCTGCAGCTGCGCGCCCAGCAGAACACCGAGCTGGCCCAGACGCTGCGCCGCCGCGGCGAGGCCGGGCGGGCCCGCGAGCTGGCCGGTGCTGCGCTGGCCTGCGCCGACGACGCCCGCGCGCTCGACGTCGAGCCCGATCCCGGCGACCTCGCCCTGCTCGACGTCGTCCAGGCCTGGGCGCTGGCCTGCCACGACGACCTCGACGACGCCCTCGGCCCCCTGCGCAGCGTGCACCGGCGGGTGCACCGCGCCGGCAGCACCTGGCTGCGCGGCTACGCCGACCTGGCCCTGTCCCGGCTGCTGTCCCGGCTGTCGCAGGTGCACACCGGCGGCGGGCACGGCGAGGAGGCCGCCGACCTGCTCGTCGACGCCGCGGGGGCCTTCGCCGCCACCGCCGACCGGCGCCGCTACCGGCAGTGCCTGCTCGAGCTCGGCCAGGCCACCGCCGCGATGGGCCGGCCCGCCGAGGCGCTGCACTGGCTGGACGCCTACCGCGCGGACACCGGCCGGGCGCACGCGCGCAGCCGGGAGCTGTGGGCGGAGATGTTCGTCCGCCGCAGCCGGCTGCGCGAGGTCGAGCGGCAGGCCGCCGTGCTGCGCCGGCACGCCCTCGAGGACCCGCTGACGGGGCTGGGCAACCGGCGCAGCGCCGAGCGCCGGCTGGCCGGGCTGCGGCTGGGCGCCGAGCCGCTGTCGCTGGCCGTCGTCGACGTCGACCGGTTCAAGGAGGTCAACGACGACACCTCCCACTCGCACGGCGACGAGGTGCTGCGCCGGGTGGCGACGCTGCTGCGCGAGCACAGCCGCGTCGGCGACGAGGTCTACCGCTGGGCCGGCGACGAGTTCCTCGTCGTCCTGCCCACGGCCAGCCCCGCCCAGGCCGTCGCCGCCGCCGAGCGGCTGCGCGCCGCCGTGGCCGACGCCGACTGGGCCGACCTCGCGCTCCCCGAGCCGATCACCGTCAGCATCGGCGTGGCCACCGCGCCCGCGGCCGAGGACGACACCGCGCCGGTCGGCTGGCGCTCGCTGTTCGACACCGCCGACCTGCACCTGTTCTCCGCCAAGCGGGGCGGGCGCAACCGGGTCCGCGCGCCGGGCCTCGTGGACGGGAGCACGGCCGACGGGAGCACGGCCGACGGGAGCACGGGGGACGGCGGGCCCGCCGGCGACGCGGCCGGGGGGACGCCGTCGTGAGCGCCGGCCGCGCCTGGGACGCCAGTGACGCGACGGGCGACGGGACCGGCGCCACACGGCGCGCCCGGCCCGCGCTCCCCGTGGAACCGCACGACGGCGTGCACAGTGCGGTGGTGCCACCGGGAGCCCTGCACCACCGGGTGACCGCCGCCCTCGCCAACTGGCAGCTCGACGACGCCGAGCGGCTGCTGTCGGTCGTCGACCCGTCGACGCCCTACGGGGCCGGGCCGTCCGGCGCCGCCACCGGGCACGACGGCGAACCCTCCCTCGGCCGCGCCTGGGCCGACACCCTGCGCGCCGAGCTGCTGGTCCGCCGGCTGCGCGTCGCCGGCTTCACCCTGGTCGGCGAGCCGCTGGACGCGCCGGAGGCGACCGAGTCGCTGGACCTGCACGCCGGCGTCGCGGGCCTGCTCGAGCGCGGCGACGACCGCGCCGCCGACCGGGCCTCCGGCGACGGCGACCCGCGCTCGGAGTCGGCCGCGCACGCCGCCGAGGCCATCGCCCTGGTGCGCTCGGCCAAGGCGGCCTTCGACGCCACCGACGACGCCGTCCAGCGCGCCGCGGGCCTGGCCCGGCACGCCCGCATCGAGCTGCTGTCGCGGCGGATCGACGCGGCGATGGACGAGGCGGTCGAGGCCGCCAGCCTGCTCGACCCCGCGCTCCCGCCCGACGCGCTGCTCGTCGACACCCTCGGCACGCTGGCCGGCGTCCTCGCCGACCTCGAGCTCATGCCGCTGGCCCTGGACTACCAGCGCCGCTCCCTGGAGACGGCCGCCGCGGCTGCCGGGCAGGGCACGCTTGGCCCCGACGACGGCGACCCCGACGTGCTGGTGGCGCGGGCGGCCACGTGCCTGGGCGCGCTGTGCGCGGAGCTGGGCGAGGCGCTGCTCGACGACGGCGAGCCCGAGGCCGCCGGGACCCACTTCGCCGAGGCCCGCGAGCTGGCCGAGCAGGCGCTGGCCCAGCTGCCGCCGGACGCCGACGGCGTGGTCGCCGCGCAGGTGGTGCACGGCTGGGCGCTGGTCGGGCTGGGCGAGCCCGCCGCCGCGGCCGGGCCGCTGCGCGCCGCCGTCCGCACCACCAGTGCCACCGGCGACCGCGCACTGCTCGCCTCGGCGCTGCTGGGGCTGGGCCGGGCGCTGCGCCGCCAGGGCGACGGCCGCAGCGCCGACGAGCAGCTGGCCCGGGCGCTGGCGCTGGCGACCGAGCACGGCCTGCCCCGGCTGCGGCGGGCGGCGCTGCGCGAGCTGTGCACGCTGCACGCCGAGCTCGACGACGCCGGCCGCGCGCTGCCCTACCTGCAGGCCTACCTCGCCGACGAGCTGGACCGGGTCGACGAGCGGCGCACCCGCTGGGTCGAGCTGTTCGGCCGGCGCAAGAGCCTGCTGGAGAACGAGCGCGCCGCCGGGCAGCTGCGCCGCCAGGCCTACGAGGACCCGCTCACCCACCTGCCCAACCGGCGCTACGCCGAGGCGCGGCTGGACGGGCTGCTCAGCGCGGGCACCACGCCGGCGCTGGCGGTCGTCGACGTCGACCGGTTCAAGGCCATCAACGACGCCGTCGGGCACCCCGGCGGCGACGCGGTGCTGCGCGCGGTCGCCGACCTGCTGCTGGCCGGGTGCCGCGACACCGACGAGGTGTGCCGGTGGGCCGGCGACGAGTTCGTCGTGCTGCTGCCCGACACCACCGCCGAGCAGGCCGAGCGGGCACTGGAGCGGATCCGCCGCGCCGTCGCCGCGCACGACTGGACCGCGCTCGGCCTGCCCGTGCCGGTGACGATCAGCGTCGGCATCGCCTCGGCCACCCGCGGCGACGACCGCCGCACGCTGTTCGCCGCCGCCGACGGCGTCCTCTACGACGCCAAGCGCAGCGGCCGCGACCGCGTCGTCCGGCTGTCGGCGGTCACCCAGACCCGCGCCCCGGACACGCCCGCGGAGCCCCCGCCGGCGCCGGCCCGGCCGGCCGCGCGCGCGTCGGTGCAGGTCGGCCCGGTGCAGTCCTCGCCGCTGGACCCGGTCGGCGGCTTCGCCGCGCTGCTGGCCGACCCGCCGCTGTCGCTCGGCAGCGCCGGCCAGCCCGCGCTCGCCCCGGCGCCCCCGGCCGCCCCGGCCCGCCTGGCGCCGGCCGAGCCCGACGTCGTCTGGGGCGTGGGCCGGTCCACCGAGCAGGTGCTGGCCCTGGTCCGGGAGACCCGCGCGGCGCACCCGGACCGGCCCGCGCTGGTCGTCCGGGCCAGCGCCGACACGCTGGTCGCGCTGGCCGCCGCGTACGACGGCTCCACCACGGTGGACGCGGCGGCGATGTCGGCCGCCGTCGGGCCGATCCCCGAGCCGCTGGGCCGGGTCGGCGTCCTGTGCGCGAGCACCGCCGACGCCTCGGTGGCCGCCGAGGCCGCGTTCGTCGCGCGGGTGACCGGCACCGAGGTCGTGCGGGTCGACGACGTCGGCGGCAGCCGGCTGCGCCCCCTGCTCACCGACCGCACCCTGCTCGACGACGTCGACTGCCTGGTCGTGGTCGCGGGCCTGGACGCCTCGCTGGCCGGCACGGTGGGCGCGATGACCGACGTGCCGATCGTCGCGGTGCCCACCTCGACCGGTCAGCCGGGCTCGTTCGGCGGGTTCGGCGCGCTGCTGACGATGCTGAACTCGGCTTCGCCCGGCGTCGTGGTCAGCAACATCGACAACGGCCACGCCGCCGGCGTCTTCGCCGCCCGCATCGCCCGCCGCACCGCCAGGTAGGGAGGGGCGCCACGTCGGGTGGCGAGCCGCCCTGCGGAGGACGGCGGACCGGTCGCGGGGCCGGAGGCTCCTGGCCGGGACGGCGTGGCAGGGCTCAGCGCCGCTCGGGGACGGCACCTGGCCGCGGTGTCGGCCGGAAGGCCGACCACGTGATCGGCACGACGGCGAGGAACAGCGCCGCGACGGCGAGCGCGGAGCCCAGCGCCCAGGCGGCGAACACCAGCAGCGACGCCAGCTCGATGCCCAGGCCCGCGACCGAGGTGACCGTGGCCCGCGCCGCGCCGGGCACCTGCTCCTGCAGCCGCGCCTCGCCCACCACCAGCACCGCCAGGTACAGGCCGTAGGACAGCGCGACGGCGGCCAGCGCGACGGGCGTCCCCGCGAGCGCCCCGGCCGCCAGCAGCGCCGCCGAGACGGCCAGCAGGACCGGCAGCGCCCGCGACGGCAGCCGCCCCAGCCGGCCGGCCAGCGCCGCGCCCGCCGCGCCGGCCAGTGCGACCCCCAGCACGGCGGTGGGCACCAGCTCGGTGGGGACGCCGCGGTCGCGGGCCATGACCGGGAAGTACTCCTCCAGCGCGTCCAGCCCGCCGAGCAGCGCGACGGCGACCACGGTCAGCCGCAGGGACGGCCGGCGCAGCGCCTCGCCCACGGCGGCACGCAGGCCCGGGCCGCCGTCGTCGTCCCCGGTGGGGGTGGTCTCGGGGAAACGGGTGGCCAGCGCCGCGGCGGCCAGGCACACCCCCACGCTCGCCCAGCCGACCAGCGCGTAGCCGCCGGCCTCGACGAGCACGCCGGCCAGCAGCGCGGTGGGCACCTGCACGAGCAGCTCGGTCGCCGTCATCGCGCCCTGGACGCGGACGAACTCCTCCTCCGCGCCGACGGCGGCCAGCGCCTCGTAGACCAGCGCCTCGGCGGCACCGGAGACCAGCGCGCCGCCCACGCCCCACACGACGAACCCGGCGGCGAAGCCGGGCAGCCCGGGCGCCACGGTCCAGAGGACGAAGCCGACCGCCTCCAGCACCCCGGCGAGCACCAGCGCGCCGCGACGCGACCAGCGGTCGGCCAGCACCCCGGTGGGCACCTCGGCGACCAGGCCGGTGACCGACCACAGCGCGAACAGGCCCGAGACCTGGGCCGGGCTCAGCCCGGTGTCGAGGAACAGCAGCGCGTAGAGCGGGTAGACGGGCGCCAGCCCGGACAGCGCGGTCCAGGCCACGGCCAGGCGGGCCAGCGGCCGGGCGGGCGACGGCGGTACGGCGGACGACGGGCGTCAACGGAACGGCACGGGACGACGGTAACGAGCCCCACACCCGGGCGCACCGGGTTTCCCGGGGCCCGTCGACTAGCCTGGGCGGCCGAGGAGGGGAGTAGCCCCCCGTCCGCTGGTCGACACGCTGGCGCGCTCCCCCGGGAGCCGCCCGGTCAGCGGGCCCGCGCCCCGCGCGGGTGGGCGAGACCTCCGGCCTGAGCAGTCGTCGCGCTGCCGGTCGGAGGCGTGCGCCCCCGCCCGGCCGTGCCGAGCGGAAGAGAGACCCACCCGTGATCGTCTGGTCCGTCGTCGTGACGGCGTTCGCCCTCGTCCTGCCGGTCGAGCTCCCGGACAAGACCCTGTTCGCCAGCCTCGTCCTCGCCACCCGGTTCCCGCCGCTGCCGGTGTTCGTCGGCGTCGGCACCGCCTTCGGCCTGCAGGTCGCCATCGCCGTCACCGCGGGCAGCCTGCTGTCGCTGCTGCCGGAGGCGCTGGTCAGCGGCGTCGTGGCGGTGCTGTTCCTCGTCGGGGCGGTCCTGCTGTGGCGCAGCGCGTCCGAGGGGCCCGAGGACGGCGGGGAGGCGGCCGACGCCCGGGAGCGGACGTCGTTCCTGCGCGCCGCCGCGATCTCCTTCGGCGTGCTGTTCGCCGCGGAGTGGGGCGACCTGTCCCAGCTGGCCACCGCGGGCCTGGCCGCCCGGTTCGACGCGCCGGTGTCGGTGTTCGTCGGCGCGTGGGCGGCGCTGCTGACCGTCTCGGGGCTGGCGGTGTTCCTCGGCAGGGCGCTGGCCGACCGGCTGCCGGTGGCGCTCATCCGCCGGGTGGCCGCGGGGCTGTTCGTCGTCTTCGCCGTGTTCGCCGCCGTGGAGACCGTCCGCGCCCTCACCTGATCGGGGCACGGCCGCGGGCGTGGCGGTGTGGACGACGGGCGAGACGGCCGTTGCCTCCGCCATGACCGTCTCCACCCCGCCCGACCGCGACGCCGTCGCCGATCTCGACGTCCGCGAGCTCGCCCGGGACGCCGAGCTGGCCGCCGTCGTGCGCGTCGCCGCGGACGTGGCGGGCGTGCGGTACGCGACGGTCAACCTGCTCGACGCCTGCGAGCAGCACCAGCTGGTGCCGCACGGCTTCCTGGGCTCCTCGTCGCCGCGCGAGGAGTCCCTATGCCACGTGATGAACGCGGGGAGCCCGCGGGTCCGGGTGCACGGGGACCTCGCCGCCGAGCCGCGGTACGCGGGCAACCCCTGGGTGGACGGCCGGCGCGCCCGCGTCCGCGCCTACGCCAGCGCGCCGCTGGTCGTCGACGGGGCGACGGTGGGCACCCTGTGCGTCTTCGACTCCGAGCCGCACGCCTTCGCCCCCGGCGCCGGGAACCGGCTGGCCGACCTCGCCGCGGTCGTGGTGGCGCTGTTCCAGCGGAGCCGGCAGGCCCGCCAGCTCACCGACCTCGCCACCGCCAACGCCGCCGCCCGCGACCAGGCCCGGGCCGCCGCGACGCACGCCGCCCGCTCCGAGGCCTTCACCCGCGCGCTGCTGGAGGCGCTGCCCGTCGGGGTGGTCGCCGCCGACGCCGAGGGGCGCATCACGCTGGTCAACCGGCTCGGCCGGCAGTGGCACGGGCTCCCCGAGGGGCACGCCGGCCAGGTCGAGGGCGCCCGGCTCACCGAGGACGTCGTCGAGGCCCTCGGGCTGAGCACACCCGACGGGCGGCGGCTCGGCCTGGCCGAGGTCCCCCTGGCCCGCGTCCACGCCGAGGGGCGGGTGCGCGACGCCGACATGGCGATCGACCTGCCCGGCGCTCCCCTGCGCGTGGTGCGCGCCTCGGGCACCCGCATCCGCGACGCCGCGGGCCGGCCCACCGGCGCCGTCGTCGCGATGATGGACGTGACCGCCCAGCGTGAGCTCGAGGCCCGGCTGCGCGAGGCCGCCCTGCACGACGCGCTCACCGGCCTGCCGAACCGGGCGCTGCTGCTGGACCGGCTCGCGCAGGCGCTGCAGGTCCAGGCGCGCGAGGGCCTGGCGGCCGCGCTGCTGTACTGCGACCTCGACGGGTTCAAGGCCATCAACGACACCCTCGGCCACGCCGCCGGCGACGCCGCCCTGCTGCGGATGGCCGCGGCGCTGCGGGGGGCGGTGCGCCCGGGCGACACCGTGGCCCGCATCGGCGGCGACGAGTTCGTCGTGCTGTGCCCCGGCACCGGCACCGAGGACGCCGCCCGGCGCCTGGTCGACCGGATCGCGGCCACCCTCGCGACCCCCACCGACGGCGGGCCGCCGCTGCGCTCGAGCACCGGCGTCGCCCTCTCCCGGCAGGGTGACACCGCCGACAGCCTGCTGCGCCGCGCCGACGCGGCGATGTACGAGGTCAAGCGCTCCCGTCGCCGCTGACCTCCGCGCCGGGGACGGGGCTCGGGCGGTGCTCGACCCTGCCGCCGCAGCCCGGGCGCCGTCCCGGACGGGCCCGGCAGCCGCTCAGGGCAGCGTGGGGATCCAGTCGGCCAGCGCCCGGCCGATCGCGTGCGGTGAGTCCTCGGGGACGAAGTGCGAGCCCGGCACGGTCACCTCGGTGACCGACGGCCACTTCCGCACCAGCCCGCGTGCCCGCCCGGTCAGCAGCCACCCGGGCTCGGCGTCGACGAACAGCTTCGGGACGGCGCTGGTCCGCAGCCAGTGCCCGTACCGCGCGACGACGTCGTGGACGGCCGGCGGCACGTTGGCGATGGGGAGCTGGCGCGGCCACTCCAGCGTCGGCCAGCGGTCCTCGCGCTCGCGGAACGGCTGCCGGTAGCGCTCGTGCACCTCCGGGGGGAGTCCGCGGAGCACGGACGCCGGGAGGATCCGCTCGACGAAGACGTTCTTGTCGAGGACGACGACCTCGCCGTCCTCGCTGCGCATGGCCCGGAAGATCTTCCGGCCGTCCGCCGGCCAGTCGGCCCAGGTCATCGGGGTGACGATCGCCTCGGTGAAGGCCAGGCCGCGGACCGCCTCGGGGTGGCGGTGCGCCCAGGAGAAGCCCAGCGCCGAGCCCCAGTCGTGCAGCACGAAGGTGACCCGCCGCTCCACCCCGAGCGCCTCGAGGAGCCCGTCCAGGTGCGCGGCGTGCGTGGCGAAGGAGTAGGTGCCCCGCTGCGGGTCGGGCAGCTTCCCGGACTCCCCCATGCCGACCAGGTCCGGCGCGATGCAGCGGCCGAGGTGCTGCACGTGCGGGATCACGTTGCGCCACAGGTAGGACGACGTCGGGTTGCCGTGCAGGAAGACGATCGGGTCGCCCTCACCCACGTCGACGTAGGCCATCTCGGTGCCCCGGACGGTCACCCGCTGCCGGGGGAAGGGGTCCTCGGGCGAGACGTCCTCAGCGGCCACCCCGGCATCCTCGCCCAGGCGCTGCTCCTCCGCCGTCCGGGGACCGCGCTCGGCCCTGACGCGACGATCGCGCCCGGCCCTGACGCGACGATCGCGCTTGACCCTGACGCAGCGTCAGGCTGTGCACTCGTCGCCGTCAGGGAGGAGGGACCCGGGGTGAAGGTGGGCGAGGTGGCGGCGCTGGCCGGCGTCACGGTGCGCACGCTGCACCACTACGACCGGATCGGGCTGCTGTCGCCGTCGGGACGCACCGCGGCCGGCTACCGCCGCTACTCGGCGGCGGACCTGGACCGGCTGCACCAGGTGCTGCTCTACCGCGAGCTCGGGTTCCCCCTCGAGGAGGTCGCGGCCCTGCTGGACGACCCGTCCGCCGACCCCGCCGAGCACCTGCGCCGGCAGCACCGGCTGCTGCGGGACCGGCTGGAGCGGACACAGGCGATGGTCGCGGCCGTCGAGAAGGAGATGGAGGCGAGGCAGATGGGGATCGCACTGACCCCGGAGGAGCGGTTCGAGGTGTTCGGCGAGCACGACCCGGAGCAGTACGAGGCCGAGGTGCAGGAGCGGTGGGGCGACACCGACGCCTACGCCCAGTCGAAGCGGCGGACCGCGGCCTACACCAAGGAGGACTGGCTCCGGATCAAGGCCGAGGGCGAGGACCTGGTGCGGCGGATGGCCGAGGCGCTGCGGGCCGGCGTCGCGCCCGGCTCGCCGCAGGCGATGGACCTCGCCGAGGAGCACCGGCAGCAGGTCACGCGGAACTTCTACGACTGCCCGCCGGAGGTGCACGCGGCGCTGGGCCGGATGTACGTCGAGGACGAGCGGTTCACGGCCACCTACGAGCGGGTCGCGCCGGGCCTGGCGCAGTGGGTGAGCACCGCCGTGCAGGCCAACGCCGCCCGCCAGGGCTGAGCCCGAGGGGCGGCAGGGACGGCCGTCCCCTGCCACCCCCGGGGCTCAGACGCGGACCAGCAGCTCGCCGTGCAGCATGGCGAGCCAGCCGTCGTCGGCGGCGGCCCAGCGCAGCCACGCGGCGGCGAGCTCCTCGAGCTCGTCCCGCGTGGCCAGGCCGTAGCCCAGCGCCTGCTCCGCGAACGCCGACGCCGTCGCGCGGCCGGCCCACGAGCGGCCCCACCACTCCCGCTCGGCCGGTGAGGCGTAGCACCAGGAGCCGGTCGTCGCGGTGGTGTCGCGCAGGCCCGCGGCGTGCGCCCAGGACAGCAGCCGCCGGCCGGCGTCGGGCTCGGCGCCGTTGGCGCGGGCGACCGAGTGGTAGAGCTCCAGCCACCGGTCCAGGCCGGCGTCGGCGGGGAACCAGCACGTGGCGGCGTAGTCCACGTCCCGGACGGCGAGCAGCCCGCCGGGGCGGCAGACACGGGCCATCTCGCGCAGCGCCGCCACCGGGTCGGTGAGGTGCTGCAGCACCTGGTGGGCGTGGACGACGTCGACCGAGTCGTCGGGCAGGTCGAGGGCGTACACGTCGCCGACGGCGAAGGTCACCGCGACGCCCTCCCGCCCGGCGAGGTCCCGGGCCTCGCCGAGCGGGTCGGCCGAGACGTCGAGGCCGAGCACCCGGCCGGGCGCGACCCGGCGGGCCAGGTCGACCGTGATCGTGCCCGGCCCGCACCCGACGTCGAGCAGCTCGAGCCCGGGGCGCAGGTGCGGCAGCAGGTACGCGGCGGAGTTCTCCGCGGTGCGCCAGCGGTGTGACTGCAGGACCGGTTCGGCGTGCCCGTGCGTGTAGGTGTCCACGCCGGCATCCTGCTCCGTTCGTCCCGTACAGCGGAACGGTCATCTCACTGGACGGGATGGGACCGAACGGGGCGTCAGGTCCGCGGCTCGCGCCCGGCCGGCTGCCGCGGCTCGCTGAGCAGCGGCGTGGGCGCGCGCAGGGGCACGCGCACCGGGGTGGTCGTGACCGCCTGCGCGGCGCCGTCGACGACGACGGTCATCGGCCCCTCCCCGCGCACCAGCGTGAGCGTGGTGCCCTGCTGCGTCGTCTCGACGCGGAGCACGCTGCCGCGCCAGGTGACGTGCCACGCCGTGCGGGACAGCGACGACGGCAGCAGCGGCGCGATCTCGAGGTCCCCGTGGTCCTCGCGCATACCCCCCAGACCCGCGGTGAGCGCCAGCCAGGCCCCGGCCACCGAGGCCAGGTGCAGCCCCTGGGCCGTCCCCTGCCGGACGTCGCGCAGGTCCACGAGCGCGCACTCGCGCAGGTAGCGCAGGGCGAGGTCGGGGTGCTGCGCCTGCGCGCACACCACCGCCTGCACCGCGGCCGACAGGGAGGAGTCCCGCACGGTGCGCGCCTCGTAGTACTCGAGGTCGCGCGCCACCTCCTCGTCGGTGAACTCGTCGCGGCACCACCACAGCGCCTGGACGAGGTCGGCCTGCTTGAGCACCTGCCGCCGGTAGAACGTGGCGTAGTGGTTGTGCTCCTGCACCGGGTAGGCGTCGCACTGCTCCTCGAAGGGCCACTCCTCGTACGACGTGAAGTTGGCGTTCATGGGGTGCACGCCCAGCCCCTCGTCCCACGGCACGTGGACCGCGTCGGCCGCGGCCCGCCAGGCGGCGGTCTCGGTGTGGTCCACACCGAGCTCCGCGGCCCGCGCCTCGTACCTGCGGCAGGCGTCGGCCGCGCGCCGCAGGTTGGCCCGCGCCATGAGGTTGGTGAAGACGTTGTCGTCGACGACGCCGGTGTACTCGTCCGGACCGGTCGTGCCGAACAGGTGCCACGCCCCGGCCGCGTCCTCGTGCCCCAGCGACATCCACAGCCGCGCCGTCTCCACCAGCACCGGCAGGCCGCCGACGTCGTCGAGGTCGGCGCCGGTGGCGTTCTCGTACAGCCAGAAGGCGCGGGCGACGTCGGCGTTGACGTGCATCGCCGCCGTGCTCGCCGGCCAGTACGCCGACACCTCGGGCCCGCTGATGGTGCGCCACGCGAACGCCGCGCCCGCCCGGCCCAGCGTCCGGGCGCGCTCGCGGGCGGAGCCGATCGTCTCCGCCCGCCACCGCAGCAGGCGGGCCGCCGTGTCCGGGCGCAGCAGGGTCAGTGCCGGCAGCACGAACCCCTCGACGTCCCAGAAGGTGTGGCCGCTGTAGCCCATGCCGGTCAGGCCCTTGGCCCCGACGGGGGCGCCGGAGATGCAGGCGGCGGAGCAGAACAGCTGGAAGACGCTGTAGCGCAGCGCCTGCTGGAGCTCGGGGTCGCCGTCGACCTCGACGTCGGCCGTGGCCCAGAACTCGTCGAGCACGCCGCGCTGCGCCGCCAGCAGGCCCTCCCACCCCAGGTCGAGGGCGGAGGCCAGCGCCGCGGACGCCTGGCCCACGAGGGAACCCGCCCACGCGTCGAGCGACCAGGTGTGCGCGACCACCTTGGTGATCGCGAGGGCCCCGCCGGCGGCCAGGTCGGCGGCGACCGTGGTGACGACGCGGTGCTCGTCGGCGTCGGAGCTGACGTGCCCGCGGTCGACCACGTGGTCGACCGCGGCCGCGACCGTGATGCCCGACCGCCGGGTGCGGGCCGCGAGGGTGCCGCCGGTCGCCGCGGAGGCGTGCACCAGCGGCTCGAAGGCGTTGTCGAGGCACTCCGCGACGCGCGGGTCGTCGTTGTCCACGCCCGTGGGCGTCACCGCCCCGCTGGCCAGCTCGGACCGCACGACGACGTGCGCCGGCCCGTCCAGCGCGCGGACCTCGTACCGGACGGCGCAGATCGACCGCTCCGCCAGCGAGACCAGCCGCCGCGAGGTGACCTCCATCGTCGTCCCGCGCGGCGTCGTCCAGCGCACGAGCCGGTCGAGCGTGCCGGCGCGCAGGTCCAGCGTGCGCTCGTGGACCTCCGGCCGGACCTCCCGCACGTCGAGCGGGATGCCGTCGACCAGGAGGCGCAGCGGCGTGCCGTCGGTGACGGTGAGCAGCGCCTGCCCCTCGCCGGGCTGCCCGTAGCCGCCCTCGGGATAGGACAGCGGGTGGGTCTCGTAGACCCCGGACAGGTAGGTGCCGCGCATGCCGAACGGCTCGACCTCGTCGAGCGTGCCCCGGATGCCGACGTAGCCGTTGGACAGGCTGAAGAGGGACTCGGCGACGTCGAGCGTCCCGGTGTCCACGTGCGGCTCGCGGACCGTCCAGGGGGCGACGTCGAGTCTGGGGGCGCTCACGGCGGGTCCTCGCGGTCTCGGAGGGCTGTCGGGGGCACCCGGCCGGGTCCCGCTCCCCGTCCTACCGCCCGGCGCGCACCCGCGCGACCGGCGGCGGCACAGGACGCTCCCCCCACGCCGGGGGGCCGCGGGTGCGGACCGCCTCCTATGCCCCGGCCAGGACGGACTCCGCGACGGGCACGGCGGCGGCGCGGTCGGCGGGGACCAGGCCGAGGCGCACCCGCCGGTCGAGCAGGTCGGCCACGCTCCGCGCCCCCTCGGCCAGCGCGCCGAACCGCAGCTCCCCCACCGTCTCCGGACGGCCCCCGACCACCGGCTCCGTCCCCAGCGCGGCCACCCGCGGCGCCTCGGTGCCGTACCGGGCGACCAGCCGCGCCGGGGCGGCCACCCGCGCCAGCTCGGCCGGGGACGCCGCCCCGACCAGCGGCAGCCGGGCGGTCGGCGAGCGGCGCGCGCCCCGGCCCAGCCGCGCGACGACGGCGTCGACGGCCTCGGCGGCCATCGCCCGGTAGGTGGTCAGCTTGCCGCCGACGACCGACAGGACCGGTCCGTCCCACCGCAGCAGGTGCCGCCGCGAGAGGTCCGCGGTGGCGTCGCCCGGCCCCGCCCCCGCCGACCGGGGCAGCACCAGCGGCCGCAGCCCGGCGTAGGAGCCGACGACGTCGTCCCGGGTCAGCGGCACGGCCAGCACCCGGTTCACGGTGTCGAGCAGCTGCCGCACCTCGGCGTCGGCCGGCACCGGGTCCTCCTCCGGGACCGGCCCGGGCACCGGCTCGTCGGTGAGCCCCAGGTACACCAGCCCGCCCGGCTGCGGCAGCGCGAACACGTACCGGGAGCGCGAGCCGGGCAGCGGCACGGTGAGCGCCGCGACCGGGTCGCCGAGCCGGCCGGCGCGGACGACGAGGTGCGAGCCGCGCGAGGGCGCCAGCCGGATGCCCGGCGCCAGCGCCTGCGCCCACACGCCGGTCGCGTTCACCACCGCGCCCGCCCGCACGGTCAGCGCCGCGCCGTCGACCTCCACCGCCACCTCGCCCCCGTCGACGGCGGTCACCCGGGCGCCGGTGAGCACCCGCGCGCCGTGCGCGGCCGCGGTGCGGGCCAGGGCGACGACGAGCCGCGCGTCGTCGGTGAGCTGACCGTCCCAGAACACCGCGCCGCCGCGGCCGGGGCGCACCGCGGGCGTCAGCCGCGCGACCTCCGCGGCGCCGGCGCGGCGGGTGCCGGGCAGCGAGCCGCGCCCGCCGCGCACCGACCGGCGCACCGCGTCCCCCAGCCGGCCGCCCAGCGCGCCGACGGCGCTGACGTCGCGGCCGGCGGCGTCGGGCACCAGGAACGGCAGCGCCCGGACCAGGTGCGGCGCGGTGGTGCGCATGAGGACGGCGCGCTCGCGGGCGCTCTCCCGCGCCAGGCCGACCTCGCCGTGCGCCAGGTAGCGCAGGCCGCCGTGCACCAGCTTGCTCGACCACCGGCTGGTGCCGGCGGCGAGGTCGGTGCGCTCGAGCAGCGCCACGGACAGCCCGCGGGCGGCGGCGTCGAGGGCCACCCCGGCGCCGGTCACGCCCCCGCCCACGACGACGACGTCGACACCGCCGGCCAGGGCCTCGAGGTCGGCCGCGCGGCGCTCCGGGGTGAGGTCGGGCCCGCCGGTCACGTGCGGGGTCCCGGTCGGAGCACCGGCAGACTGTAGCCGTGTCCGAGCAGCCGGAACTGACCGTCCAGGGGTGGGGGCCCGGCAGCTCCCGGGTGGCCACGGTGGCCGAGCCGGGGGACGCGGCGGAGGGCTCCCTCGAGCTCACCCGCGACCCCGACCTCGCCACCGCGCTGCCCAAGGCCGCGCGCCGCCACCTGGCCGGGGAGCTGGGCTGGGAGCCGCGGCCGACCCCGCCGGTCGCCGTCGCCGACATCCGGCTGGCGCCCTCGCGGCTGCCGGCCGACGTCCACGACGCGCTGGTCGCGCTCCTCGGCGCCGACCACGTGCGCACCGACCGGGAGGCGCGGCTGCGCCGGGCCGGCGGCAAGAGCTACCTGGACCTGCTGCGCCGGCGGGAGGGCGACGCCTCCGACGCGCCCGACGCCGTCGTCCTGCCCGGCAGCACGGAGCAGACCGCGGCGCTGCTCGCGCTGTGCGCCGAGCAGGGGGTCGTCGTCGTCCCGTTCGGCGGGGGCACCAGCGTCGTCGGCGGGCTGTCGGGGATGGACCCCGACGACCGGCCCTCGCTGTCGGTCGACCTGTCCCGGATGGCGGCGCTGACCGACGTCGACGTCGCCTCGTCGCTGGTCACCGCCGGCCCCGGCATGCGCGGCCCGGCGCTGGAGGAGGCGCTCGGGGCCCACGGGCTGACGCTGGGCCACCTGCCGCAGAGCTGGGAGTACGCCACGCTCGGCGGCTACGCGGCGACCCGCTCGGCCGGGCAGTCCTCCACCGGCGTCGGCCGCTTCGACGACCTCGTCGCGGGCCTGACCCTGGCCACGCCGTCGGGGGTGCTGGAGCTCGGCCACCCGCCGGCGTCGGCGGCCGGACCCGACCTGCTCGGCCTGGCGCTGGGCTCGGAGGGCGCGCTCGGGATCATCACCGGGCTGCGGCTGCGGGTGCGCCCGGCGCCGCGGGCCCGGCTGTACGAGGGCTGGTCGTTCCGCACCTGGGCCGACGGGCTCGCCGGGCTGCAGCGGCTGGCGCGGCACGACCTGCTGCCCGACGTCGTCCGCCTCTCCGACCCCGACGAGACCCGCGCCACCCTGCTCAACGCCGGCGGCACCGGCGCCCGGCTGCTGCGCGGCGTCCTGCGGGCCCGCCGCCGCGGCGAGGGCTGCCTGCTCGTCGTCGGCTGGGAGGGCCTGCCGCAGGTGGTGCGGGCCCGCCGCCGGGCGGTGCTCGCGGTGCTGCGCGAGCACGGCGCGGCGCGGGTCGGCCGCCGGGTGGGCGAGTCGTGGCGCCGGCACCGGTTCGCCGCCCCCTACCTGCGCGACCGGCTCATGGACGCGGGCCTGCTGGTCGAGACGCTGGAGACGGCGGCCACCTGGACCGCGCTGCCGGCCGTCTACGACGCCGTCCGCACCGCGCTGCAGCGGTCGCTGGGCCGGCCCGGCAAGCGGCCGCTGCTGATGACGCACGTGTCCCACGGCTACGCCACGGGCGCCTCGCTGTACGTCACCGTGCTCGCCGACCGCGACGACGACCTGCCGCTGCAGCAGTGGCTGACCGCCAAGCGGGCGGCGACCGAGGCGCTGCTGGCCGCCGGCGGCACGCTCACCCACCACCACGCCGTCGGTGCCGACCACCGCCCCTGGCTGGAGCGCGAGGTCGGCCCGCTCGGCGTCGAGGTGCTGCGCGCGGTCAAGGCCCGGCTGGACCCCCAGGGCATCTGCAACCCCGGGGTCCTCCTGCCCGACTGACGCCGCGGATGATCAGCTGAGCTCACCGCCGCGCGTCCTGGCTCACCGTGGGTGGTGAGCCAGGACGCCGCAGGATCAGCTCACCTGATCGTGCTCGTCTCCGGCGGGGTCCAGCCCGGCGGGGGCAGGGCCGGCGGGATCCCCATCCGCCGCCGCAGCCAGGCCGGCGGCCGCGGGCGGGGCGGCTGCTCAGGCACCCCGGCCCCGCAGCGCGTACCCGGTGGAGAAGACGTCGTCGGGGTCGACCGCCCGCTTGACGGCCAGCAGCCGCTCGGCCGAGGCCGGGTCCCAGGCGGCGAGGACCTCCTCGGGACCGCTGACGTCGCCGAGGAAGTTGACCATCCCGCCGGGCGCGGCCCACGGCGCCAGCGCGGCGAGCACGCCGCGGCCGACCGCGGGCACCACCTCGGCCAGCTCCGGCACCATCGGGCCGATCACGAACACCGACCAGGCGGCGCCGCGGCCCGGGACGGCGTCGGGCACCCGCGCCGGGCGGGCGAGCGCACCGCCCATCTGGCGGATCTCGGCCATGACCAGCGGCACCTGCACGTCGGGGCCGGCGGCGGCGAGGAACGCGTCCACGGTCTCCCCGGTCAGCTCGGCGAGCAGCATCCCCTTCTCCCAGCCGGGCATCGGGTCGGTCGGGTCCATGTGCACCGCGTCCAGGGCCGTGGTCGGCATCGGCCCGACGCCGCCGAGCAGCACCTCCCCCGCGGCCTGCATCGGCGCTACCAGCGCGGTCCCGAGCTCGGGGTCCTCGCCGGCGTAGACGTAGCGCAGGTGGACGACGGTCTGCCCGCGCAGCGGCGGCGGCAGCTCCTCCACCGGAGGCAGCCGCAGCACGGCGACCGAGGTGCCGACCTCCTCGGGCAGCGTCGGCGCCCAGGCGCGGTAGGCGTGCAGCACCGCGGCCGCGTCCCTGCCGGCGAAGAACAGCCCGCCGGCGACCAGCGCCGGCACGGGGAACAGCTCGAACTCCAGCGCGGTGACGACGCCGAAGTTGCCCTTGCCGCCGCGCACCGCCCAGAACAGCTCGGGCTCGGTCTCGGCGCAGACGGTGCGCAGCACGCCGTCGGCGGTGACGATCTCCACGCTCACGACGGCGTCGGCGGCGAACCCGTGCCGGCGGCCCAGCGGCCCGAGCCCGCCGCCCAGGGTGTAGCCGACCACCCCGACGTCGGACGACGAGCCGCACAGCCCGGCCAGCCCGTGCTCGGCGGCGGCCGCGACGACCTTCTGCCACTTGACGCCCGCCTCGACCCGCGCGGTGCGGCGGGCCGGGTCGACGGCGACGCCCTGCATGCGGCGGGTGGTGATCATCAGCGCGCCGTCGGCGTTGCGGACCGGGCCGTGGCCGGTGGCCTGGACGGCGACCGGCAGGCCGTGCGCGGCGGCGAAGGAGACGGCGGCCGCGACGTCGGCGGCGCAGGTGGCACCCACCGCGACGGCGGGCGTGTGGGTGACGGCGAGGTTCCAGGCCGCGACCTCGGCCGCCATGCCGTCGTCGCCCGCGACGTAGACCGGCCCGTGCACCCGGCCGCGCAGCTCCGCGACGGCGGCGGGGTCGAGGGCGGCGGGCACGGCGTCGTCGAGCGGTGTGCGCGGGAGCGGGGCGGCGGCGGGGGTCTCGGTCAGGCTCATGTCGGGTCCTCGGGGCAGGGGGGATGGCCGGGGACCACCGTGGCCGCCCCGCCTTGACCGCCACTTGCGCCCGACTTGAGGCGCACGAACCCCTCCCCAGGCGGCGCGCGACCTGTCACGATGCCCGATCGTGCGGTTCCGCGTCCTCGGTCCCCTCGAGGTCACCGGTCCCGACGACCGCCCCGTCGACGTCGGCGGGGCCAAGCCCCGCGCGCTGCTGACCCTGCTGCTGGCCGAGGCCGGCCGGGTGGTCCCGATCGACCGCATCGTCACCACGCTGTGGGGCGACGAGCCGCCGCCCACGGTCACCGGGACCCTGCAGGCCTACGTCTCGCACCTGCGCCGGGTGCTCGAGCCCCAGCGCGGGCCGCGCGAGGCGCCGACGGTGCTGCTCACCCGGGCGCCGGGCTACCTGGTGCAGGTCGGCGCCGAGGACCTCGACAGCCTGCGCTTCGCCCGCCTGGTCGAGGAGGGCGACCGCGCCGTCGAGGCCGGCGACCCCGCCGGCGGGGTCGCCGCGCTGGACCGCGCGCTCGAGCTGTGGCGGGGCGAGCCGCTGGCCGAGCTGGGCGACGGGCCGGGCGCGGCCACCGACCGGCTGCGCCTCACCGAGCTGCACGTGCGCGCCCGCGAGCGCCGGTGCGACGCGCTGCTGGCCGTCGGCCGCGCCGACGCCGCCGTCGCCGACCTGCAGCGCCTGGTCGCCGAGCACCCGCTGCGCGAGCGGCTGTGGGCCCGGCTGGTCACCGCCCTCTACGCCGCCGACCGGCAGGCCGACGCGCTGGACGCGCTGCGCCGCTGCACCGAGCTGCTGCGCGACGAGCTGGGCATCGACCCCGGCCCCGAGCTGCGCGACCTCGAGCAGGCGGTGCTCCGGCAGGACCCCAAGCTCGCCTCACGGGTGCCCCGGCCGGTGCTGTCGGTGGTCCCGCCGCCGGCACCCACCGCGCTGGCGGTCCCCGGCGACGAGACTCTGGTCGGCCGCCGCGCCGAGCTGGCCCGGCTGCGGGCGGCCGCCGAGCAGGTCGCCGCCGGGCGGCCCGCCGTCGTCGTGCTGGCCGGCGAGGCCGGCATCGGCAAGACCCGGCTGGCCGAGGCGGTCGCGGACACCACCCGGGCCGCGGGGTGGGCGGTCGCCGAGAGCCGCTGCGCCGACGACGCCGGCGCCCCGGCCCTGTGGCCGTGGACGCAGGCGCTAGAGCAGCTGGGCCAGGAGCCGCCCGCGCCCGCCGGGGACGACGGCGACGACGCCGACGCCGCCCGGTTCCGGCTGTTCCAGGAGCTGCGCGGCAGGCTCACCGCCGCCGCCCGGCAGCGGCCGGCGATGGTCGTCCTCGACGACCTGCAGGGCGCCGACACCACGTCGGTGCAGCTGCTGACCCTGCTGGCCCGGCACCTGCCGCGGGTGCCGCTGCTGGTCGTCGTGACCGTGCGCAGCGTCGGGGAGGACCTGCCCGAGGCGGTCGCGGACTGCCTGGCCCGGCTGGCCCGCGAGCCGGCCGCCACCACGATCACCCTGCAGGGCCTGGACGCCGAGGACGTCGGCTCGCTGCTGGCCGCGCAGCTGGGCTCTGCCGGCGACCCGGGCCTGGCCGCCACGGTGCACGACCGCACGGCGGGCAACCCGTTCTTCGTCGTCGAGCTGTCCCGCTGGATGCGCGGCGGCCGCGACCTGCACGCGGTGCCGGTGCCGCCGTCGGTGGGCGAGGTGCTGCGGACCCGCCTGGCCCGGCTGCCCGCCGGCGCCCGCCCGGTGCTCGAGCTCGCCGCCGTCGCCGGCCGGGAGGTCACCCTCGACCTGCTCGAGGCCGCCGGGGAGCCGGCCGAGGCCGCGCTGGCGGCCCTGGACGCCGCGGTTGCCGCGGGCCTGGTCGTCGAGGGCGGCACGCCGTGGAGCTGGCGGTTCACGCACGCGCTGGTGCAGGAGGTCCTCGCCGACGACCTCCCCGCGCTGCGCCGGGCCCGCCTGCACGCCCGGCTCGGCGAGGCGCTGGAGCGGCAGGTGGCCGGCGGCCGCCCCGACGACGCCGTGGTCGAGCGGCTGGCGCACCACTTCGTCGAGGCCGCGCCGGTGGCCGGCCCCGCCGCCGGGCTGCGGTGGTCCACCGCCGCGGCGGCCAACGCCCGGGCCCGCCTGGCCGACGGCGAGGCCGCGGTGCACACCCGCCGCGCGCTGCGGCTGGTCGACCCGGCGCAGCCCGGCGCGGTCCGCACCCGGCACGACCTGCTCACCGCGCTGGGCAACGACCTGCTGCGCAGCGGCGAGCGCACCGAGGCCCACCAGGTGGTCGGCGAGGCGATCGCGCTGGCCCGCGAGCTCGGCGACCCGCGCTGCCAGCTGGAGTCGGCCGCGGTCTGGGGCGAGGTCACGCTGTGGAACTGGCGGCCGCACGGCGTCGTCGACGCCGAGATGGTCGCCCTGCTGGAGGACCTGCTCGAGCACCGCGACGAGATCGCCCCGGACGCGACCGAGGCCGAGCGGGACCGGCTGACCGCGCGGCTGCTGGGCACCCTCGGCGTCGAGCTGGCCTTCAGCGAGGACCTGCAGCGCGGCGTGCGGTACGCCGAGCGGGCGGTGGCGCTGGCCCGCGGCGTCGGCGACCCGGAGCTGCTGGGCCGGACGCTGAACAACTACTCGCTCGCGGTGTGGGGCCGCCCCGGTGCCGCCGAGCTGCGGCTGGCCGCGACCGACGAGGCGCTGGCCCTGGCCGGGCGCGGGCTGCCGCGGCGCACCGAGTTCTACGCCCGGCTGCACCGCGCGGCGATCCGGCTGCACCTCACCGACCGCGCCGGTTTCGAGGCCGACCTGGAGGCCGGGCGGCGGCTGGCGTTCTCGCTGTCGGGCCCGGAGGTGCGCCCGCACGTGCTGTGGCAGCAGGCCGGCGCCGCCTGGCTGGCCGGGGACGCCGCCCGCGCCGAGGACCTGACCACCGAGGCGCACGAGCTCTACCGCCGGGTGACGCCCCACTCGCGGCACGCCTACGCCGCGCACCTGTTCGCGCTGCGCCGCGGCGACCACCGGCTGCCCGAGGCGATCGACCTGCTCGTGGAGACCGGCGACGAGGGCAACCCGCTGCTGCAGCTCATGGCCGTGGTGGCCGCCGCGGAGTCCGGCGACCTCGCGGTGGCCCGGCGGCTGCGCGCCCGCTGGGGCCGCACCCAGATCCGCGACTGGGCCAGCGACGTCGCGGTGCTGCTGCAGGCCGAGGCCGCGCTGCACCTGGGCGACGAGCCCGAGCTGACCGTGGCCACCGTGCAGCTGCTGCCCTTCCGCGGGCGGCAGGCGGTGCTGGGCACCCCGGCGTTCAGCCTGGGCGCCTACGACGAGCTGCTGGGCCGGATCGCCGAGCGCACCGGCGACACGGTGGCCGCCCGCGACTGGTGGACCGGCGCCCGCGAGCAGGGCCGGAGGGTCGGCTCGCCGCACCAGGTGGCGCTGGCCGAGTCCCACCTGGCCCGGGTGCCCGCCGAGCAGGCGCACCGGCCGCCGCGGCGCCGGCGCTCCGAGCCCCCGACGCCGCGCCCTGCCGTGCACCCACCGGTCGAGGAGCGTCCCGCCTAGTCCGACCCGGCGCCCCGCCGTTCCCGTTCCTGGGGCCAGCGGGCGACGGCGTCGGCGAGGACCTCGCGCAGGAACGCCAGGAAGTCGCGCGTCTCGGCGAGCCGCCGGCCACCGGGCCGGTCGGCGCCGAGCAGTTCGATGCCGGACGCCGCGACGTCCTCGAACCGCCGGAGCGTCTGCAGCTCCGCCGTGATGGCACGGGTCCAGAGGTTGGCGTCGTCCAGCACGTACAGGTCGCTGCGCGTACCGGGCTCACGCTCGCGCACCAGGAAGCCGACCTGGACCAGCTGCCGGACGGCCCCGCTGATCGCCGCCGGGCTGACCTGCAGGCCCTCCGCGAGCTCGGCGGCGGTGTAGCGGTCGGCGTCGTCGGCGAGCGCGTAGGCCATGACCCGCGCCTGCATCGGCTGCATGCCCGACTCGCGCAGCACGAGCGCGAACCGCTCCACGAACCGCAGGAGGGTCGCCCGCTCGGCGTCCAGGTCGTCCGCAACCGCCACGCCGCCCATCGTACTTGGCCTCCTGGCGCTCAATACTGTTCACGATGTAGTGAAAGTTCTGTAAGTTCACGGCCATGACGGCGATCTTCATCGCGGGACTGGTCAAGACCTTCGGCGCCACGCGCGCCCTGGACGGGCTCGACCTCGAGGTCGACACCGGTGAGGTGCACGGCTTCCTCGGCCCGAACGGGTCCGGCAAGTCCACGACCATCCGGGTGCTGCTCGGCCTGCTGCGTCCCGACGCCGGCCGGGTCCGCCTGCTCGGCGGCGACCCGTGGCGCGACGCCGTGGCCCTGCACCGGCGCCTGGCCTACGTGCCCGGGGACGTGACCCTGTGGCCGACCATCTCCGGCGGCGAGGCCATCGACCTGATCGGGCGGCTGCGCGGCGGGCTCGACCCGCGACGTCGCGCCGAGCTGCTCGACCGGTTCGACCTCGACCCGCGCAAGAAGGCCCGCACGTACTCGAAGGGCAACCGGCAGAAGGTCGCCCTGGTGGCCGCGCTGGCATCCGACGCCGACCTGCTGGTGCTCGACGAGCCGACGTCCGGACTCGACCCGCTCATGGAGGCGGTGTTCCAGGAGTGCATCCGCGAGGTCCGCGCCGAGGGCCGCACGGTGCTCCTCTCCAGCCACATCCTGGCCGAGGCCGAGGCCCTGTGCGACCGGGTCAGCATCATCCGGCACGGCCGGACGGTGCAGAGCGGCAGCCTCGGCCAGTTGCGGCACCTGACCCGCACGTCCGTCGTCGCCGAGACCGCTCGCCCGGCGAGCGGCCTGGCGGCACTGCCGGGCGTCCACGACCTGCGGCACGAGGACGGCCGGGTCCGCTTCGACGTCGACACCGACGCGCTGGACGGCACCCTCAGGTACCTGACCACGCTCGGTGTCGTGGCCCTGACCAGCACGCCGCCCACGCTCGAGGAGCTCTTCCTGCGGCACTACGGCGACGAGCTGGCGGAGAACGGCGTCCCCTCCGGGTCCGAGGCGGTGCGGTCGTGACCACCCGGCTGTCGGAGGCCCCCGCCCGGCCGGTGCCGCCGGTGACCGGGACCCGGCCGTCGACCACCACGGGCACCGGCACGCTCCTCCGGTTCGCGCTGCGCCGTGACCGGGTGCGGCTGCCGGTGTGGATCGCCGCCGGCACGTTCCTGGTGGCACTGCAGTCGGTCTCGAGCCAGTCGCTCTACGACACCGCCGAGGCCCTGGCCGCCTACCGCGCATCCGTGGGCAGCAACGCGGCGACGATCGCCCTGGCCGGCCCGCCCGTGGGGCTCGGCACGGTGGCCGGGGCGGTCGCCTTCGAGATCTCCGCGACCGTGATGCTGGTCGCCGCGCTGATGGCGACGTCCACCGTCACCCGGCACACCCGGGCGGACGAGGAGGCCGGCCGGACCGAGCTGGTCCGGTCGGCGCGCGTCGGCCGGCACGCGCCGCTGCTGGCCGCCGTCCTCCTGTCGTCGCTGGCGTGTGCGGTGCTCACCGTCGCCGTCTGGACCGCCGCCACGGCGACCGGACTGCCGGCCGTCGGCTCCCTGTTCCTCGGCGCCTCGTTCGGGGCGTGCGGGCTGGTGTTCACCGGGATCACCGCCGTGGCCGTGCAGGTGACCGGACACACCCGGGCGGTCCACGGCCTGGTGGGTGGGCTGTTCGCGGTGTCCTTCGTGCTCCGTGCGCTCGGCGACGTCGAGGGCAGCTGGGTGGTCTGGACCTCGCCGATCGGCTGGGCGCAGGCCACCCACCCGTTCTCCGACGACGCCGTCGCACCGCTGGTGCTGTGCGCGGTCGTCGCCGTGGCGCTGGTCCTGGCCGGGTTCGCCCTGCTCGACCGCCGCGACCTGGGCGCCGGCCTCGTCCAGCCGCGGCCGGGCCCGGCGCACGCCCCGTGGTCGCTGCGCTCGCCGCTCGGCCTCGCCGTCCGCCTGCAGCGGGGGGCGTTCGTCGCGTGGACGCTGGGCCTGGCCCTGCTGGGGGTGGTGCAGGGCGCCCTCGCGGAGTCCGTCGAGACGCTGGTCGCCGGCAACGAGCAGGCGCTGGCCGTCTTCGGCGACCCGGACGTCGGCGAGCTGGTGGACGCCTACCTCGGCACCACGTTCGGCGTCACGGCACTGCTGGCCGGCGCCTACGCGGTCTCCTCGGTGCTGCGCGCCCGCGGCGAGGAGTCCGGCCAGCGCGCCGAGCCGGTGCTGGCGACGGCCACCAGCCGGTCCCGGTGGCTGGGCAGCCACGTCGCCGTCGCCCTGGCGGGCTCGGGGCTGGCCCTGACGGCATCCGGTCTCACCACGGGCGTCGTGCGGGTGGTGCAGACCGGCGAGGCGGCCGCCCTGGGCCGGATGGTGGGTGCCGCCGTGGCGTACGTGCCGGCGGTCTGGGTGGTCGCGGGCACCGCGGTGGCGCTGTTCGGGCTGCTCCCCCGGGCGGCGACCGCGCTGGCGTGGACCGCCGTCGGCGTCTCCCTCGTCCTCACCCTGTTCGCCGGGTCGTTCGACTGGCCGGGCTGGGTCGGTGGCCTCTCCCCGTTCGGCTGGGTGCCCCTGATGCCGCTGGAGCCCTGGACCGCAGCCCCGGTGCTCGTGCTGACCGGGGTCGCCGCCGTCCTGCTCGTCGCCGGCTCCACGGGCTTCGCCCGCCGGGACCTGGCGACCGGTTAGAGGGTGGTGGCCCGGCCGCCGTCGACGGGGATGACGGCGCCGGTCACGTACGCCCCGGCCCGGCTGGCCAGGTAGACGACGACGCCGGCCATGTCGTCGGGGCGGCCGATGCGGCCCAGCGGCGAGCTGGCGGCGATCTCGTCGCCGCGGGCGGCCAGGGTGGCGGCCATCATCTTCGACTCGAACGGCCCCGGCGCGACGGCGTTCACGGTGATCCGCCTGGGCCCCAGCTCCTTGGCCAGGTGCCGGGTGAGCTGGTGCACCGCGGCCTTGCTGGAGGAGTACGAGTAGGTCGGCAGGACCGGCACGTGCAGCCCGTCGATGCTGCCGACGTTGACCACGCGGGCCGGGTCGTCGTCGGTGGCCGCGGCCTCGAGCAGCGGCAGCACCGCCCGGGTCAGGAAGAACGGCGCCTTGACGTTGAGGTCGAGGACCTTGTCCCACGCCGAGGCGGGGAAGGTCTCGAGCGGCTCGCCCCAGGTGGCGCCGGCGTTGTTGACCAGCACGTGCACGCGCTCCTCGCGGCGGCCGACCTCCTCGGCCAGCCGGACGCACTCGGCCTCGGTGCTGATGTCGGCGGGGATCGACTCCACCCTCCCGAACGCCGACAGCTCCGCCACCGCCTGCTCACCGGCCTCGGGCTTGCGCGAGCTGACGTAGACCGACGCCCCGGCCTGCAGCAGGCCGCGCGCCATCATCAGGCCGATGCCGCGGGTGCCGCCGGTGACGACGGCGACCTTCCCGGTGAGGTCGAACAGGTCCACGCGGTGCCTCCTCCTGTGGCGGTGCCGTGCGCCGGCCGGGCCACTGTGCCAGCCTCTCCCCCCGTGACCACCGCGGCCCCCAGTCCCCTCGGCGTGACCAGCGAGGTCGGCCCCCTGCGGACGGTGGTCCTGCACCGGCCGGGCGCCGAGCTGCGCCGGCTCACGCCGCGCAACAACGACCAGCTGCTCTTCGACGGCGTCCCGTGGGTGGCCCGCGCGCAGGAGGAGCACGACGCGTTCGCCGCCGCCCTCACCGACCGCGGCGTCGAGGTGCTCCACCTCGACCGGCTGCTGACCGACGTCCTGGACCACCCGACGGCCCGCGAGGAGCTCGTGGCCGCCGCCGTCGACGACCCGCGCCTGGGCGCCACCCTCCAGCGCACGGCCGCCGGCCACCTGTCCGGCCTCGCGGCCGACGACCTCGCCGGCGCGCTCATGGCCGGCGTGGCGCACCACGAGCTGCGCGGCGGGCGGGGCCTGGCCTACGAGCTGATGGACCGGCACGACTTCGTCGTCCCGCCGCTGCCCAACCTGCTGTTCACCCGGGACTCGTCGGTGTGGGTCGGCGACCAGGTCGCCGTCACGTCGCTGGCGATGCCGGCCCGGCACCGGGAGAGCACGATCCTCCGCGCCATCGCCACGTACCACCCGCGCTTCGCCGGCGCCGAGCAGCTCTACGACTCCTCGCTCGAGCACCTCGAGGGCGGCGACGTCCTGCTGCTGGCCCCCGGCGTGGTGGCCGTGGGTGTGGGCGAGCGGACGACGCCGGGCGGCGCCGAGCGGCTCGCGCGCCGGGTGTTCGCGCGGGGGCTGGCGCACACGGTGCTCGTCGTCCCGATAGCCCAGGAGCGGGCGACCATGCACCTGGACACCATCGCCACGATGGTCGACGTCGACGCGATGGTCATGTACCCCGCGGTGGCGGACACCCTCGTCGCCTGGACGGTCACCGCCGACACCCCGCCCGACGACGCCGACACCACCGACCTCGTCGTCCGCGGCCCGGCGCCGTTCGTGGTCGCCGCGGCCGAGGCGATGGGCATCGACCGGCTGCGGGTGATCGACACCGGCCTGGACCCGGTCACCGCCGAGCGCGAGCAGTGGGACGACGGCAACAACACCCTCGCGCTGGCCCCGCGGCTGGCGGTGGCCTACGAGCGCAACACCGTCACCAACGCCGCACTCGAGGCCGCCGGCATCGAGGTGGTGCGGATCGCGGGCTCGGAGCTCGGCAGCGGACGCGGGGGGCCGCGGTGCATGTCGTGTCCCGTGTGGC
Organism: Geodermatophilus sp. SYSU D00867; assembly: GCF_054050315.1. Taxonomy (NCBI): domain Bacteria; kingdom Bacillati; phylum Actinomycetota; class Actinomycetes; order Geodermatophilales; family Geodermatophilaceae; genus Geodermatophilus; species Geodermatophilus sp. SYSU D00867. The sequence continues at coordinate 37,902 of NZ_JBJGZC010000020.1, forward strand.
GCGATCCGCTGTGACCCCTCCCGGACCGGCCGCGAGGTCCGTACGGTGCCGTACCGGGTCTCCTCCCCGGAGGTCCGGACGGGAGGACCCGCCGTGAGGGGCAGCAGGGCGTGACCGGCACGCAGACGCGGCGGCGCGGCGGCCGCATCGCGGGGCTCGGCGGGGGGCTGGTCGGCTGGCTCGTCTTCGTCGAGTTCACCAGCGGGGTGCTGCAGGGCTACTACGTCCCGCTGCTCACCGACGTCGCCCGCCACCTGGGCATCCACGACGCCGACGTGAACTGGCTCGAGGCCGCCCAGCTGATGACGTCCGCGATCGCGGTCCCGGTGCTGGCCAAGCTGGGCGACCTCCACGGCCACCGCCGGATGCTGTGGACCTCGGCGGCGGTGGTCGCGGCGGCCACCGTCGTGCTGGCGTTCGCGCAGGACTTCGGCGTCTTCCTGGTGGCCTGGGCGGTGCAGGGCGTCTACGCCGCCTGGCTGCCGCTGCAGGTGGCGCTCATCCACTCGCGGTCGCGCGGGCAGGCCGACGCGGCCGCCCGCACCCGCCGGGCGACGGGGCTGGTCGTCGCCGCGCTCCAGGCCGGCGCGATCGTGGGCGCGCTCGGCGGCGGGCAGGTCGGCGACGCGCTCGCCGGGCGGTTCTGGCTGGTGCTGCTGCTGCCGGGCCTGCTGGTGGCCGGCGTCTGCGTCGTCGTGCTCACCCGCGTGCCCGAGAGCACCGACTGGCGGGCCGGCGACGTCGACGTCCCCGGGGTCGCCCTGCTCAGCGTGGTGCTGCTGGTGATCACGGGCGGGCTGAGCTTCGTCCGGGTCAACGGCGCCGGCGAGGTGTGGCCGTGGCTGGTGACCGCGGCCGGCGTGCTGCTGGTCGTGCCGTTCGTCCGGTACGAGCTGCGCCGCGCGGACCCGCTGGTCGACTTCCGCGTGCTGCGCTCCCCCAGCACGTGGCCGGTGCAGCTCACCGCCGGGCTGTTCGGGGTGAGCGTGCTCGGCGCGCAGGGGCCGCTGTCGACGTTCGCCCGCACCGACCCCGACACCTACGGCTACGGCCTGGGCCTGTCGACCAGCCAGGTGTCGATCGTCATCGGCGGCTACGTCGTCTCGATGCTGGTCGGCGCGAGCTCGTTCTCCCGGGTCTCCGCGGCCACCACGCCCAGGGTCACGCTGATCGGCGCCGCCACGCTCACCGGCCTGGGCTACCTGCTGCTGGTCCCGCTGCACGCCACGCTGCCGCAGGTCCTCGGGGCGATGGTGGTCGCCGGCCTCGGCTCGGGGGCGCTGGTGGCGGCGCTGCCCGCGGCCGCGGCGGCAGCGGCGCCCGCCGGTCGCACCGGCGTCGCGACCGGGTTGACCAACACGACCAAGGTGCTCGGCGGCAGCTTCGCCTCCGCCGTCTTCGCCGTCGCCCTGGCCGCCGGCGCGCCGGCCGCCGCCGACGGGTCCGAGGGCACCGCCGGGTCGCTGTCGGGCTACGTCACGGTCTGGGTGGTCTGCGGGGTGACGGCGTGGCTGGCCGCGCTGTCGCTGGTCTTCGTGCCGCGCCTGGCCTTCTCCGACCGGCCCGAGGCCGTGGGCGTGCGGGAGGTCGCGTGAGGACCGCCCCGCTCCTGCTCGGTGCCGCGGCCGCCGCCGGCGCCGCGGCCGTGCGGCGGGTCGCCCGCTTCCGGCCGGTCCCCGCGCCGGTCGAGCCGGCGGATGCCTCGGGTCTGGACCCCGACGCCGCCGCGGCCCGGCTGGCCGAGCTGATCCGCGTCCCCACCGTCTCCTCGCGCGACCCCGGGCAGGCCGACGCCGCGGCGTTCGAGCGGTTCCGCGAGCGCCTGGCCGAGCTCTACCCGCACACGCACCGGGCGCTCGAGCGCGAGCTGCTGCCCGGCGGGTCGCTGCTGTACCGCTGGCGCAGCGGCACCGACGCACCGCCGCTGGTGCTCATGGCCCACCACGACGTCGTCCCGGTGACCGGCCAGGACTGGTCCCGCGACCCGTTCTCCGGCGCGGTCGAGGACGGCTGGGTGCACGGCCGGGGCGCCGTCGACGACAAGGGCTCGCTGGTGGCGGTCCTCGAGGCGGTCGAGTCCCTGGCCGCCGGGGGACACACCCCGGCACGCGACGTGTACGTCTTCTCCGGCAACGACGAGGAGGTCCTCGGCGTCGGCGCCCAGGAGGCGGTGGCCGTGTTCCGCGGGCGGGGCATCCGGCCGTGGGCGGTGGTCGACGAGGGCGGTGCCGTGGTGACCGGCGTCTTCCCGGGCGTGCCGGGGCAGATCGCCGTCGTCGGGCTGGCCGAGAAGGGGCTGCTCGACTGCGAGCTGGTCACCACCGACCCCGGCGGGCACGCGTCCTCGCCGACGTCGGGCGGTGCCCCGGCCCGCCTGGCCCGCGCGATCCTCCGGCTGGACGCCGCGCCGTTCCCGGCCCGGCTGCACGACGTCGTGCTGGCGATGGTCGACGCCGCGGGCCGCCACGCCCCCGGCGCCCACCGCGCGCTGTTCGCGCACGCCCGCCCGCTGCGGCCGCTGCTCGCGACGGCGCTGGCCCGGGCGAGCCGCGAGGCCAACGCGCTGGTGCGGACGACGGTGGCGGTGACCGAGCTCGAGGGCAGCAGCGCGCGCAACGTGCTGGCCACCCGGGCGCGGGCACACCTGAACGTCCGGATCGCGCTGGGCGAGACCGTGCAGTCGACGGTCGAGCGGCTGCGCCGGGTGGTCGCCGACGACCGCGTCGAGGTCCGGGTGCTGTCGGGCAGCGACCCCTCACCGGTCTCGCGGACCGACACCGAGGCCTACGCGGCGCTCGGGGCCGCGGTGCGGGCGGTGTACCCGGGGGCCGCCGTCGCGCCGTACCTGATGGTGCAGGCCAGCGACGCCCGGCACTTCGCGCAGATCAGCGACAGCGTCTACCGGTTCATGCCCTTCGACCTGTCCCGCGGCGAGCTCGACGCGCTGCACGCCGCCGACGAGCGGATCAGCGTCGCCGCCCTGCACCGGGGCGCGGTCTTCTTCCGGCACCTCATCACGCACCTCTGAGCGCGCTCGTGCTCTGCCCCCGGAAGTGGGCAGAGCACGAGCGGCGGCGGGAGGAGGGCCCTACCGGAGCGTGATCTGGCGGGAGAGCAGGCCGGCGCGGGCGCGGCGCTCGTCGGCGGTCAGCGGATCGGTCACCGTCAGCGCCTGCTCCAGGCGGGTGGCGAACTCGGCCGCGGGGCCGGCCCACTCCTGCGCGGGGGTGTCGGCCGGCAGGTCCCACACCGGGACGACGAGCCCGTGCGCGCGGAAGGCGCCGGCGTACCGGGTCCCCTCGCCCAGCAGCAGCTGCTCGGACGCCGAGAGCCGGGCCAGCGCGTCGAGCAGCGGCTCCTCGGCCTCGGGCCGCACCCAGCGCAGGTGCGCCCGCTCGTTGCCCGGCCGCACCCAGTAGGCGGCCCCCAGGCCCTCCAGCCGCTCGGTCGGCAGCACCGCCTCGTTGGCCCGCTCCAGCCCGGCCTGCGCGGCGGGGTTCGGGTCGGTGCCCTCCAGCCAGAAGCCGAAGTCGGGGTGCACGGTGACCTCGAGCGGGACGGTGGGGTCGAGCAGTTCCTGCAGCCGCGGCCCGGCCGAGCCGGCCGCGCCGATCGGGCCCGGGTCGACCGGCGCGCCGGCCGGCGAGTCCAGCGCGGCGGCGAGCGCGGTGCCGATGTCCCTGCTGACGTCGTCGGAGGAGGCCTGCAGCTGGACGCCGAGCAGGATCTCGCCGTTGCTGCGGACCAGCGCCGGCGCACCGCCGGGCAGCACGCTGGCGAGGGTCACGTCGCGGCCGTCGGTGGTCCTCAGCGGCGCCGTGGCGGCGGGCACCAGCTCGCGCAGCGCCACCCAGTCCGGCTCGCCGGGCAGGCCCTCGAAGGGGCGGGTCACCGGGGGTGCGTAGCCCGAGCCGTGGCAGTGCTTGTACCGGCGGCCCGAGCCGCACGGGCACGGGGCCTTCGGGTTGATCCCACCCTCGACGGCGGCGGGCGCGGAACGGCGGCGGGTCGCGGAACGGGCCATGCGGCCCAGGGTATGTGGGGCCGGGACGGGGTCCCGCGGGCCATAGGCTTCGGCGTCGTGACCTCCCTGGCGGCACCGCTCGACCTCACCGACCCGGCCGTCGTCGCCGACCCCTACCCCGCCTTCGCCGCCGCCCGCGCCGTCGCCCCGGTCCAGTGGCACGAGGGCCTGCGGCTGTGGCTGGCGTTCACCCACGCCGGGAGCAACGCCGTCCTGCGGGACCGGCGGCTGGGCCGGATCTGGCGGGACCGGGAGCCGGAGGAGCGGTTCGGGCAGTTCAACCTCATCCACCGCAACGCCGTCCTCGAGATGGAGCCGCCCGACCACACCCGGCTGCGCCGGCTGGTCAGCGCGGCCTTCGCCCGCGGGCACGTCGAGCGGCTGCGCCCGTGGGTCGAGCACCTGGCCGGCGAGCTGGTCGACGGGCTGGTGGAGCGCTCCGGCGGCAGCGAGCCCGTCGACGTCCTCTCGGGGATGGCCGAGGAGCTGCCGGTCGCGGTCATCGCGGAGCTGCTCGGCGTCCCGGAGGCGGACCGGCCGCTGCTGCGCCCCTGGTCCAACGCGATCGTGAAGATGTACGAGTACGGCCGGACCGCGGCGGTCGAGGACGCCGCCGAGCGCGCCGCCGCGGAGTTCGTCGCCTACCTGCGCGACCTGGCCACCGAGCGCCGCCGCGCCCCCGGCGAGGACCTGCTGTCGCACCTGGTCACCGTGCGCGACGCCGACGGCGACCGGCTCACCGAGGACGAGCTGGTCACCACGTGCATCCTGCTGCTCAACGCCGGCCACGAGGCGACGGTCAACGTCAGCGGCAACGGCCTGCTCGCGCTGCTCGAGCACCCCGACCAGCTGGCGCGGCTGCGGACCGACCCGACGCTCCTGCCGACGGCGGTCGAGGAGCTCATGCGGTTCGACTCGCCGCTGCAGCTGTTCGAGCGCACCGCGACCGCCGACGTCGAGGTCGGCGGCGTCACCGTGCGGGAGGGGGAGAAGGTCGCCGCGCTGCTGGGTGCCGCCAACCGCGACCCCGCCGTCTTCGCCGCCCCCGACACCCTCGACGTCGGCCGCAGCGACAACCCGCACATCTCCTTCGGCGCGGGTGTGCACTTCTGCATCGGGGCGCCACTGGCCCGCGTGGAGCTGCAGGCCTCCTTCGGCGCGCTGCTGGGGCGCACCAGCGACCTGCAGCTCGCCCGCCCGGCGCGGCGCCGTCCGGAGTTCGTCATCCGCGGCCTGGCCGAGCTGCCCGTCGTCCTGACCCGGTAGTGGCCGCGACCGCGGAGGTGCTCGGCCGGCTCCGGGAGCTGGCCGACCCGTCGCGGCTGGCCGGCATGGCCCGTCACGGCGTCGGCGGCGCGCAGACCCTCGGCATCACGGTCGCCGAGCTGCGCACGCTGGCGAGGGAGCTGGGCCGCGACCACGCGCTGGCCGCCGGGCTGTGGGACTCCGGCGTCCACGAGGCCCGGATCCTGGCCGGCATGGTCGAGGAGCCGGCCGCGGTGGACGCCGCGCAGCTCGACGCGTGGGCGGCCGGGTTCGACTCCTGGGACCTGTGCGACCAGGTCTGCCAGAACCTCGTGCGGCACACCCCGTTCGCCTGGGACCGGGCGCTGGCGTGGAGCGGGCGGCCGGAGGAGTTCGTCAAGCGCGCCGGGTTCGCCGTCATGGCCGGGCTGGCGGTGGCGGACAAGGGCGCGGACGACGGGTTCGAGCCGTTCCTGCGCGCGGTCGCCGAGCGGGCCGACGACGACCGGCCGATCGTCCGCAAGGGCGCGAGCTGGGCGCTGCGGCAGGTCGGCAAGCGCAGCCCCGGCCTGCACGGCCGCGCCGTCGCGACGGCACGGGAGCTGCGGTCGGGCGGCCCCGGCGCCCGCTGGGTCGGCACCGACGCCCTGAGGGAGCTGGAGCGGCGTCCTCCGCGGTGACCGGGCCGTGACCGGATCGTGACCGGATGCGACTGAGGCGGGCCGGCCCTGCCGATGCGTCTCCAGGGTGGGACGGAGCGGCGAGGAGGACCGGTGGCAGCAGAGCAGGACGCGGAGTTCACCGCGTTCGTCAGGGACGCCGGCCCGGCGCTGCTGCGCACCGCCTGCCTGCTCACCGGCGACCGGCACCGCGGCGAGGACCTGCTGCAGACGGCACTGGCGCGCACCTACGCCCGCTGGGCGCGGGTGCGGGAGACCGACGACCCGACGGCCTACGTACGCCGGGTCGTCGTCAACAGCCACCTCAGCTGGCGGCGGCTGCTGAGCAGTGGCGAGCAGGTGGTCGAGTCGCTGCCCGACCGCTCCGACGGCCGCGACCTGCAGGTCGCGTACGCCCAGACCGACGAGCTGCGAGCCGCGCTGCTGCACCTGTCGCCGCGAGTCCGCACCGCTGTCGTCCTCCGCTACTACGAGGACCTCAGCGAGGCCGACACCGCCCGGCTCATGCGGTGCTCGACCAGCACCGTCAACAACCACGTCACCCGCGGGCTCGCCGTCCTCCGGACGCTGCTCGCCCCCGCCGGCCTGACCACCCCCACCGCGGCACCCGTGTCGAGGAGGTCCTCGTGACCGACGTCGAGTCCCACCTGCGCGCCCGGCTGGGCGCCGTCGCCGAGGACCTGACCGGCCCTGACGACACCGTGTCGGCGCCGGCGGCCATCGCCCGGTACCGGCAGCGCCGGAGGACCCGGGTCGTGCTGACCGCCGCGACCGCGGCCGTCGCCGCCGTCGTGGTCGCCGTCCCCGCCGCGGTGGGCGGGCCCGCACGTGGCTCCGGCGAGGTCGCCGGTGCGGACCGCACACCGGCACCCACTCCGACCTCCACCCCGGACCGTGAGGCCGAGCTCGCCGCTCGTGAGGCGGCCGCGCGCGCGGCAGCGGCGTCCCGGTCGGCGCAGTGGGCGGCCGAGGCCGCTGCCGCCCAGGCGGCCGCACAGCCCGAGCTCGACGCCGTCGTCTCGGAGCTCGGCGGCCCGGTCACGCTGGGCTCTCCGGCGGAGTGGGACCGGTGGCTGCCGGACGGCAGGCCGTACCCCGGCGACGACCTCGAGGACGACCTGTCCACCTGCCCGGTCCTGTCCGCCCGGCTCGGTGAGGTCACCGGCCGGGAGATGAGCTACTGGGCCGGGACGCTGCCCAACGGGCCCGCCGGGTGCACCTGGGTCCCCGTGCCCCTGGTGTACGACACCGTCGACCACGACACCGTGGTCAGCGTCGGCTTCCTCGCCGACGGGACGACCGTGGAGGAGTACGCCCGGGACGCGCGGCAGGGCCCCGGCCAGGGCGTCGCACCGTGCCCGCGGGCCGACGTGCCCTCCGCGCCCGGAGGTGCTCTGCTGCTGCGGTGCGAGTCGTCGGGCACGACCAGCTACACGCTCGTCGTGCCCGACACGCGGCTCGAGGGCGGGGTCTGGTTCCTGGTGGTCTCCACCGACGAGCGGGCGACGGCCCCCGCGGCCGACGTCCTCCCCGCGCTGGTCGAGGGTGCGACCGCCGCGTTCGGCTGACCGGCCGGCACCTGTGGATCGTGAGCGCGGTCACTGGCACGATGCCGCCATGCGCGGCCTCATGCAGGACTTCCCTCTCACGATCGACGCGATCTTCCGGCACGTCGAGCAGCACTACGGCGACGGGACGATCGTCACCGGCAGCCCGACCGGACCGGTGCGCAGCACCTACGCCGAGTGGGCCGATCGGACCCGCCGGCTGGGCGGGGTCCTCGACACCCTCGGCGTCAGCGAGGACGGCCGGGTCGGCACCTTCGGCTGGAACAGCCAGCGGCACCTGGAGCTGTACTTCGCCGCGCCGGCCACCGGGCGGGTGCTGCACACCCTCAACATCCGGCTGTTCCCCGAGCAGCTGACCTACATCGCCAACCACGCCGAGGACGAGGTGGTCTTCGTCGACCGCACCGTCCTGCCGCTGTTCTGGCCGCTGGTCGACACGATGAAGACGGTCAGGCACGTCGTCGTCATGGACGACGGCGGCGACAACGAGATCCCCGACGACCCGCGCGTCCTGGACTACGAGACGCTGCTGGCCGAGGCGCAGCCGGTCGACTTCCACGTCGAGGACGAGAACCGCGCCGCCTCGATGTGCTACACGTCCGGCACCACCGGCAACCCCAAGGGCGTCGTCTACAGCCACCGCTCGACGTTCCTGCACACCATGGGCGTGATGCAGCCGAACGCCTTCGGCCTCGGCATCCAGGACGTCGCCATGCCGGTCGTGCCGATGTTCCACGCCAACGCCTGGGGCATCGCCCAGGCCGCCCCGGCCGCCGGCGCCTCGCTGGTCATGCCCGGGCCGATGATGCAGCCCGAGGCGCTGGCGAAGCTCATCGTCGAGGAGGGCGTCACCTTCACCGCCGGCGTCCCTACCATCTGGCAGGGCGTGCTGCCGCACCTGGCCGGCAAGCCGCACAAGCTGCGCGACATCGGCTGCGGCGGCTCCGCGGTGCCCAAGGCGCTGTCGGAGGCCTACCGCGAGCAGGTCGGGCTGCCGATCCTGCAGGCCTGGGGCATGACCGAGACCCACCCGGTCGCCTCCTCCGGGGTCCTGCCCAAGCGGTACGCCGACGCCGACGACGAGACCAAGGCGGCCCAGCGCGCCCGCGCCGGCATCCCGTTCCTCGGTGTCGAGGCGCGCATCGTCGACGCCGAGACCCTCGAGCCGCAGCCGTGGGACGACAAGGCCACCGGCGAGCTGCAGGTCCGCGGCCCGTGGTGCGCGAAGGACTACTACAACCCCGACGCCGGCGTCGTCCTGACCACCGACGACGGCTGGATGCGCACCGGCGACGTCGCGGCGATGGACCCCTTCGGCTCCATCCGCATCGCCGACCGCACCAAGGACCTCATCAAGTCCGGCGGCGAGTGGATCAGCTCGGTCGACCTCGAGAACGCGATCATGAGCCACCCGAAGGTCAAGGAGGCCGCGGTCGTCGGCATCCCGCACCCGAAGTGGGACGAGCGGCCGCTGGCGTGCGTCGTCCTCAAGGACGGCGAGGAGGCGACCGAGGAGGAGATCCTCGAGCACCTGAAGCCGCTGGTGGCCAAGTGGTGGATGCCTGACGCCGTCGAGTTCATCGACGAGGTGCCCAAGACCAGCGTCGGCAAGTTCTCGAAGAAGGACCTGCGCACCCGTTTCGCGGAGTACGCGCCGAAGTCCTAGCGGACGAAGGGCGGCCGGCCGGTCTCGCTCACCAGGGGCCGGCCCGCCGCCTCCCACTCCCCCATGCCGCCGCCGACGTTCACCGCGTCGTAGCCGTTGAGGTTGAGCCACGCGGCGACCCGCGCCGAGCGTCCGCCGCTGCGGCAGACGACGTAGACCGGGTCGCCGTCGGGGACCTCGTCGAGCCGGGCCGGGACGTCGCCCATCGGGATGTGCGTGGCGCCCTCGGCGTGCCCTGCCACCCACTCGCCGTCCTCGCGGACGTCGAGGAGCACGGCGTCCTCGGGCACCTCGGCGGCGGACACGGTCGGGACCTGCTGGGGCATCATGCGCCCGATCCTCCCAGCCCCGGCGCAGGGACCCGGCCGCGCCGGGGGCTGGGAGGATCGGGCCGTGACGTCCGCTCCCCCCGCGCCCCCGGTCCGCGAGCCGGCCTGGTCGCTGTCGCGCTCGGCCATCTGGCTGTGGGTCACCCAGGGCGTCATCGGCACGCTCGTCTACGGCGTGCTCGTGGCGGTGCTCGTGCTGACCGTGCCGGCGTCGGTGGGCGGGCCGGTGCCGGTCCTGCGGTGGCTGCTGCCGGTGCTCCTGGTCGGGTACGCGGTGGTGGCGATCGGGGTGCGGCCCTGGATCCGCTACCGGGTGCACCGCTGGGAGGTCACCGCGGACGCGGTGCACACCCTCACCGGCTGGCTGAGCCGCACCTGGACGCTGGTGCCGGTCGCCCGGATCCAGACCGTCGACGTCACCCGCGGCGTGCTGCAGCAGCTCTACGGGCTGGCCAGCGTCGCGGTGCTGACCGCCTCGTCGCAGGGCACCGTCCGGGTGCCGCACCTGGAGGTCGCCGTCGCCGAGCGGGTGGCCGACGACCTGGCCCGCCGGGCCGAGCAGGTGCGGGACGAGGCCACGTGACGGACCCGGTCCTGACGGCGCCCGAGACGACCGCCCCTCGGCGCACCTCGCCGCTGGTCGTGCTCGTGCACACCGTCACCTTCCGCCAGGCCCGGCAGGTGGTGCCGGCGGCGATCCCCGTCGTCGCCGCGGTGGGCGTGGACGGGCCGGGGGTCGTCGTCGCGCTGGTCGTGGCGGTGACGGCGCTGTCGCTGCTGTTCGCCGCGCTGACGTGGTGGCGGACCACCTACCTCGACACCGCGTCCGCGGTGGTCGTCACGCGCGGCCTGCTCGCGCGGTCGGTGCGCACGGTGCCCAACGACCGGATCCGCGGCGTGGAGGTCGAGGCGCCGGCGCTGCACCGGCTGTTCGGGCTGGTCCGCGTCCGCGTCGACGCCGCGGCCGGCACGCTCACCGGCGGGGACGAGGAGGTCGTCGTCGACGGCGTCCCGCGGGCGGAGGGCGACCGGCTGCGGACCTCGGTGCTCACCCACCGGCGGGCCGCGGCGGTGTCCCCCGGCACGGACCCGTCCGCCCCGCCGCCGGAGGAGCCGGCCGAGCAGGAGCTGGCCCGGTTCGACCGGCGCTGGCTGCTGTACGCGCCGCTGGTCGCGAGCTACCTCGCCGTGCCGCTGGCCGCCGTCGGCGCGCTGTCGCGGCTGCTGCAGGAGCTGCCCCGGGACCTGCGCCCCGACCTCACCGGCCCCGACCTCACCGACGTCCGCGTCCTCGTCGTCACCGCGGTGGTCGCGGTGGTGCTGCTCGCGGTCGGGGCGGTCGCCGGGGCGGCGGTGGTCAACTGGGGCTTCCGGCTGGTGCGCCGCGGGGGCTCGCTGGTCGCCGTCCGCGGGCTGGTGACCCGGCGGCACACCGAGCTGGAGGTGGACCGGATCCGCGGCGGCACCCTCGCCGAGGGGTTGGGCATGCGGCTGGTGCGGGCCGCGCGGGTCAACGCCCTGGTCACCGGCCTGGGCGCGGCCAGCCGGCGTGGCCAGCTGTTCCCCCTGGGCCCGCGCGCGGAGGCGGTGCGGCTGCTCGGCCTGCTGGTCGACGACCCGGGCCCGCTGGCGCCGCACCCGCCCGCCGCCCGCCGGCGGGCGGTGGTCCGCGCGGTCGGCGCCGGGCTGCTCGTCGCCGCGGCCGGGGCCGCGCTGACGGTCCTCACCGGCTTCTGGGGCGTGCTCGCCGCCGGGATCGTGCTCACCGTGCTCGGCGTGCCGCTGGGCCTCGGCCGCTACGCCGCGCTCGGCCACGCCACCGGGCCCGGCTCGTTCAGCGTGCGCAGCGGGCTGCTGGTGCGCGAGCAGGCGGTGCTGCAGCGGCGGGCCGTCGTCGGCTGGCAGGTCCGGCAGACCTGGTTCCAGCGGCGCGCGGGCCTGGCCACCGTCGTGGCCTGCGTCGGCGCGGGCAACGGCGGCTACGCCGCGGTCGACATGGCCGCCGACGACGTCGCGGCCTTCACCGTCGCCGCGTCGGGACCGTGGGCCGCGGCGCCCGGCACGGGAGCGCCCCGCCCGACCGGCTGACCGGGGAGGTCGCTGGCCCGTCGGGGCCAGGTCACCGGAACGCGGGAGTGTCGATCATCCGCCCGGGTAGCCCGGCGCTCGATGACCGCTGCCACGCGGTACGCCCGCTCAGCGCAGGCCGCCGCCGGCCCCCTTGCCGAGGCCGACGCGGCCGGCCAGCGCGGCCGCCTCCACGCGGGTGGCCACCCCGAGGCTGCGCAGCAGCGAGGCGACCAGCCGCTTGGCGGTCCGCTCGGACACGTGCAGCGTGGTGGCGATGTCGACGGTGCTCGTGCCGTCGGCCACCAGCCGCCACAGCCGGCGCTCGTCGCTGGTCAGCCGGTCGGCGACGGTCTGCTCGCCGGTGGGCGCGGCGTCGTCGAGCAGCTGGCGCAGCAGGGCCTCGGGGATGACCGACCAGCCGTCGAGCACCGACAGCAGCGGGCGGACGAGGTGCTCCGGATCCGCGGACTTCGGCAGGAAGCCCGCCGCCCCCGCCCGCAGCGCCTCGAGCGCCGCGTCGGCCTCGGCCAACCCGGACAGCGCCACCACGCGCACCGCCGGGTCGGCCCGCCGGATGGCCGCGATGGCGCGCACGCCGCCCGGGGGCGGCATGTGCAGGTCCACGACGGCGACGTCCGCGTGGTGGCGGCGCACCAGCGCGGCGGCCGCCGAGGCGTCGTCGGTGGTGGCCACCACGCGCACCCGGCCCTCGCTCACACCGGGGAGCAGCAGGGACAGCCCCCGGCTGAACAACGGGTGGTCGTCCACCACGACCACGTCCACGTACGTCTGACGCCCAGCCCCGGCGTCGGTCGACCCCACGACCCTCCTCACCTGGCCCGATGCGTCCGCGCACCGGGCTCCCCGCACCCGGAGGTGCCCGTGACCCTGGCCCCCGACACACCCCGTACCGTCCGGCCCGGTTCCGGACGGCTGCTCACCGACCTGGCTCGCGTGGTGCGCGAGCACGTCGTCCGCGCCGCCCGCGGCCCGCGGCCGGGCCAGGAGCCGCCACCCACACCGGAGGGCGCGCTGCTGCGGGCGATGTGCCACGACATGCGCAGCCCGCTGGCCTCGCTGGAGGCGCTGCTCGGCTCGCTGGACCGCCAGCCCACCCAGCGCGAGGAGCTGCTGGAGCTGGCCCGCGCGCAGACCGCCCACCTGTCCTCGATGCTGCGCACCGCCGACGCCTCCGGCGGGGCGACGCGGCAGGCCCCGAGCGGCCGGCGGCTCGGCGACGTCGTCCGCGCGTCGGTGGCCGCCTCCGGGCTGCCGCCGCGGCAGCTCACCCTGGCGGTGCAGGAGTGCGCCGCCGGGGTGAACGTGGCCGACGCCCGCGTGCAGCGGATCCTCACGAACCTGCTGGAGAACGCCCACCGGCACGGCGACGGCGCCCCCGTGCTGCTCACGGCGGTCCACCGCGACGGCTGGGTCCGGCTGGCGCTCACCCAGGACGTGGCGCACCCGCAGCGGGTCGTGCAGTACCTGCGCCACGACTCGCCGCCGGTCGACCTCACGGGCCTGGGCCTGTGGTCGGTGCAGCGCCACGCGCACGACCTCGGGGGCGCCGTCGTCTGGGCCACCTCCGACGCCGGCCTCACCCTCTGCGTCCAGCTCCCCGACCGGTGAGGTCCCCCTCCTGACCGAGTCCCCTGACGTGAGCCGCCCCGCGAGGCGGCGCGAGGAGTGGGGCCCGGAGGCCGGACGACGTGGCACCGGAGGGCCACGGGACGGCACGGGCGGGCCACCCCGCGGGGGCAGATCCGGGGTGTCGCCGCAGCGGCGGCGGCGCGACGACGCAAGCCGAGTGAGGGAGAACCCGTGTTCACGCACACCCACGCCCTGCAGTACGAGGCCAAGCCCGACGGCCCCGACCCGGACTTCGCCCGCAAGATGCAGGAGATCCTGGGCGGTCAGTGGGGCGAGATGACCGTCGCCACGCAGTACCTGCTGCAGGGCTGGAACACCCGCCTGCCCGGCAAGTACAAGGACATGCTCCTCTCGATCGGCACCGAGGAGCTGGCCCACGTCGAGATGATCGTGACGATGATCGACCGGCTGCTCGACCACGCGCCGCTGAAGCCGGACTCGGCCGACCGCACCAAGGAGGCCGCGGCCGGCTACGGCCAGCACAACCCGCAGCACCTGATCCAGAACGGGCAGGGCGCGTCCTACATGGACTCGATGGGCAACCCGTGGTCCGGCGCGTACGTCACCGCCTCCGGCAACCTGATGGCCGACTTCTACTACAACGCCACCGCCGAGATGCAGGGCCGGCTGCAGGTGGCCCGGCTCTACAACATGACCGACGACCCGGGCGTCAAGGACATGCTGCGGTTCCTCATCACCCGCGACCACATGCACCAGCAGCAGTGGCTGGCCGCCGTCGAGCAGCTGAAGGAGGACGGTCTCGAGGGGCTGCCGGTGCCCGAGGCCTTCCCGCTGTCGGACGAGGTCGGCGACCTGGGCTACACCTTCATCCAGGCCTCCGACGGCCCCGAGGCCGCCAACGGCCGCTGGGCCTCCGGCCCCGCGCTCGACGGCACGGACAACCAGTTCCGTGCCGCGGCGATCGAGGCGACGGCCGACGCCCCGACGCTGGTCCCGGGCGACCCGCGGCTCTACGACACCCCGCAGACCGAGGCCCACACGCTGCTGCAGAAGGCCAAGGACCTGCTCAAGTGAGCCGCTGAACTCCCGATTCCCGCGCCGTCGCCGCGCCCCAGAACGGCAGTCCCCGGAGGTCCCCGTGCACCTGCCCACCCCCGCCGTCGTCCTGACGGCGGTCTACGCCGCGGCGCTCGCCGTCGCCGTGGCCGGCGCCGCCACCGGCTCGGTCCGCGAGGCCCTGGCCGGCCTGGTGGTCCTCGCCGCCGTCGTCACCCGCTGGGCGCTGCGGCGCTCCCGCCGCGCCGCTCCCTCCACCGCGGCGGCCGTCGTCGCCGTCGACGCCGCGCTGCCCGACACCGCCCTCCCCGAGGCCGTGCCCGCCGCCCGCGCCGCCTGAACGCGCGAGGCGCGCGCCCCGTCGGGGACGCGCGCCTCGGCAGGTGAGGTGCTGGAACGGCCCCCTGGCAGGGTCCCGCCCCGAGCGGAGCGAGGGGTGGGGGGCCAGGGGGTCCTCTCAGTGGGCGACGGCCTTCTCCGCACCGATCCCGGTGAGCGAGCGGACCTCCAGCTCGGCGGTCTTGTCCAGGTCCGGCTTCTCCTTGGACAGGACCGTGCCCAGCCAGCCGAGGAAGAACGACAGCGGGATGGACACGATGCCGGGGTTGTTCAGCGGGAACCAGTGGAAGTCCACGTCCTGGAACAGCGACGGGGACAGCCCGGTGGCCGGGTTGACCGGCGCACCCGACACGACCGGCGAGAAGACGATCAGCACGATGCAGGCGATCAGGCCGCCGTACATCGACCACAGCGCGCCCTGGGTGGTGAACCGCTTCCAGAACAGCGTGTAGAGGATCGTCGGGAGGTTCGCCGACGCCGCGACGGCGAAGGCCAGGGCCACCAGGAAGGCGATGTTCAGCCCGGCCTGCAGGGCGAGGATGCCCAGGCCGATCGAGATCGCCCCGATGACGACGGCGGTGATGCGGGCGACCCGCACCTCGCCGTTGGGCGGCACGTTGCCCTTCTTGATGACCGACGCGTAGACGTCGTGCGCGAACGAGGCCGACGCGGTGATCGTCAGGCCGGCGACCACCGCGAGGATCGTCGCGAACGCGACGCCCGCGATGATGCCGAGCAGCACCGTGCCGCCGAGCTCGAAGGCCAGCAGCGGCGCGGCGGAGTTGACCGCACCGGGTGCGCCGAGGACGGTCTCCGCGCCGACCAGGGCGCCCGCGCCGTAGCCGATGACCAGGCTGAACAGGTAGAAGATGCCGATCAGCCAGATCGCCCAGACCACCGAGCGACGGGCGTCCTTCGCCGTCGGCACGGTGTAGAAGCGCATGAGCACGTGCGGCAGGCCCGCCGTGCCGAGCACCAGGGCCAGGCCCAGCGAGACGAAGTCGAGCTTCGACGTGCTGGTCGCGCCGTACTGCGCGCCGGGCGCCAGGACGTCGCGGCCCTCGACCGCGTTGGCCTGCGCGCCGCCCAGCAGCGAGGACAGGTTGAAGCCGAACTCGCCGAGCACCCACAGGGTCATGACCAGCGCGCCGGCGATCAGCAGCGAGGCCTTGATGATCTGCACCCAGGTCGTGCCGCGCATGCCGCCGACCAGCACGTAGATGATCATCAGGGCGCCGACGAGGACCACGACCAGCGCCTGCGCGGCCTCGCCGGTGACCCCCAGCAGGAGGGTCACCAGCCCGCCGGCGCCCGACATCTGGGCCAGCAGGTAGAACAGCGACACCGCGAGCGTGGAGATGGCCGCGGCGGTGCGCACCGGGCCCTGCCGCATCCGGAAGGCCAGGACGTCGGCCATGGTGAACCGGGCGGTGTTGCGCATGAGCTCGGCGACCAGCAGCAGCGCCACCAGCCAGGCGACGAGGAAGCCGATCGAGTACAGGAAGCCGTCGTAGCCGTAGACGGCGATGGCCCCGGCGATGCCGAGGAACGAGGCAGCCGACAGGTAGTCGCCCGCGATGGCCAGGCCGTTCTGGGTGCCGCTGATGTTGCGGCCCGCGGCGTAGTAGTCCGCCGCGCTCTTGTTGTTGCGGCTGGCCCGGAAGGTGATGACCAGGGTGACCAGCACGAACGCGCCGAAGATCGCGATGTTGAGCGCCGGCGTCCCGATGGTGGCGTCGGCGGCGAGCACGTCAACGGGCACGCGTGGCCCCCTTCCCGAGGTCGGTGGCGGCGCGGTGGCCGGCGGCGTACTCGTGGTGCTCGAGCCGCTCGCGCATCTCGTCGGCGATCGGGTCCGTGCGCCGGTTGGCGTGCGACACGTACACGTGGGTGATCACGAACGTCGACAGGAACTGGCCGAGCCCCAGCAGGAGCCCGAGGTTGACGTTGCCGAACACCCGGGTCGCCATGAAGTCCGGCGCGTAGGTGGAGAGCAGGACGTAGAGCAGGTACCAGGCCAGGAAGGCCACGGTCATCGGGAACGCGAAGGCCCGGAAGCGCCTGCGCAGTTCCGTGAACTCCGGCGAGTCCTGTGCCTGCCGGTACTCCTCCGGCGTCAGCAACCGCCGTTCGGCGGGTTCGGTCACGGCTGTGCCCCCTCGTGTCGACCTGTTCCGGACGTGTGACGGCGCTCACCATAGGTCGGCGACGGTTGAGTCGGAAATGATCGAAACTATCGGTGCGGAGCCGTGACCTGAGCTTCCGACCGCCGTAACGCCGCGGTAGTGCGCCGGCGGTGCACTGGACGGCATGACCGCGACGGCAGGCACGTCGACCGGACGGTCGACGGGGTGGTTCCCGGTGGCCCGCTCCACCGAGGTCGGGACGACGCCGGTGCCGGTGGGCGCCGGGGGACGCGCGTACGTCGTCGTCCGGCTGCGGCCCGGCGGGGAGGTCAGCGCCTTCCCGGCCCGGTGCCCGCACCGGCTGGTCCCGCTGGCGGCGGGCGCCGTCGTCGGGGGCCGGCTGCAGTGCCCGTACCACGGCTGGCGCTTCGACGCCGACGGCCGCTGCGTGGACGTCCCCTCCCTCGGGCCCGACGGCAGCCCGCCGCCGCGGGCGGACCTGCCGGTGCCGTGGGCGGTGGAGGAGCGGCACGGCTGGGTCTGGCTCGCGCCCGAGCGGACCGTCGTCGCCCTCCCGCCGGCCCCCGCCGCAGAGCCGGTGCCCGAGCCCGCTCCGGCCCCCGGGCCGCCGCCGGGGCCGGTGTTCGGCAACCTCGACCCGTCGCTGGAGCACGCCTGGCACCCGGTCGCGCTGTCCCGCGAGCTGCGGCCCGGTGGCTGGTTGCAGGTCCGGCTGCTCGGCCGCACGTGGGCGCTGTCCCGCGGCGCGGACGGCCTGTCGGCGGACCCGCCGGCGTGGGGCGTGCGCGAGCGGTTCGGCGTCGTCTGGCTGGCGCCGGCCGAGCCCCGCGACGTCCCGCTCGAGCTGCCCGAGGACGGCGACCGCCGCTTCGTCCGCGGCTGGCTGACGCCGGTCCGCTCGGCCGGCCCCGCCGGACCGCTGGCCGACGCCCTCCTCGATCCCACGCACGGCCCGTTCGTGCACGGCGATCCCGAGGACGGCGCGTCGGCCCCCGAGGTGACGCCGGAGCCGGGCGGGTTCACGAGCGTGCGCGAGCAGGGCGCGACGGTGGCCACCGCCGTCCACCGCGCGCCGTTCCAGCTGCGGCGGCGGCTGGAGTCCCCGGCCTCCGGCGCGGCGACGACGACGCTGTTCCTCCTGCAGCCCGAGGACGCCGACTCCACCCGCGTCCACGCGTGCGTGCTGCTGCGCGCGGGGCACGGCGAGCCGCTGCCGGGGCCGGACGTGGTGGCCGCCGAGGTCGCCCGCACCCAGCGGGCGCTGGCCGAGGACCTCGAGCTGCAGGCGCAGCTGGCCAGCACCGGGCTGCCGCTGTCGGCGCGCGACGAGCTGCACGTGCGCTCCGACCGGCACGGCCTGGCGCTGCGCCGCGCCCTGGCCGACTTCGCCGCCGGCCGCTGAGGCACCGCCCTTCCCCTGCGGTGCCCGACCTCGCCGCGCGCGGTGGGGACGGGCACCGCGGGCCGGGGTCCGTGGCGCCGTCGTCAGGCCGACTCGAGCCGCTCGCCGCACGCGGGGCAGCGGGTGGGCGGGTCCTCGTCGGCCATGCGCCCGCACGCCGGGCACACCCGCGCCAGCCAGCACGCCGGGTCACCGCCCTCCTCGGGCACCTCCCGCCGGGACGGCGTCCCGCTCACCGCGCCGGCGAACTCCCCGAGTGCGGCGAGGACCGGCTCACGGCGGTCATCGGGCAGGGCGGCGACGGCGGCCCGCAGCTCGGTCAGCCGCAGGGCGTCGTAGCGGTCGAGCAGCTCCTCCCCGGCGGCGGACAGCCGGAGGCTGACCGAGCGGCGACTCGCCGGGGAGGGGCGGCGCTCCACCCAGCCCGCCGCGACCAGCCGGTCGACCAGCCGGCTCGTCGTCGAGATGCTGCCGCCGACCCCGGAGGCGAGGTCGGCGAGGGAGGCGCCCGACCGCGCGCGCAGGACGGTGAGCGCCCGCAACTGCACGACGGAGACCTCCCCCAGGCGTGCGGCCGCCCGGGTGGAGACCCCGACGACGGCCCGGGCCAGGCCGAGCAGCACCTCGTCGTCCACGCCTCCCCCTTCGTGTTGCATTAGGGCAACAGTTGGCATCGTGCACCGGTCGAGGGGCACACCCTACGGCACCGACCCCGAGACGAGGAGGACGACGATGCCCCGCACCGCACTCGCGATCCCCGCCGCCCTGGTCCTCACCGTGTGTGCCTGCACCGCCGAACAGCCGCTGTCGACCCCGGCCCCCGAGGTGGCGGGCGGCGCGATCGGTCCCGATGAGGCCGTCACCGGCGACCTGTCGGTGCTGCAGGTCCAGCTCGAGTACCCGCTCGACGGGCTGTACGAGGAGGGCGAGGACGCCCGGCTGTTCCTCGGCATCGCGAACTCCGGCGCCGAGGACGACACCCTGGTCGCCGTCGAGGGTCCCTTCGCCGGGGCCGTCGACGGGGACGGCGGCGCGTTCGCGATCGCCGTCCCGGCCGACGACAACGTCTATGTCGGCGCGGAGGGCGCCCCGTCGGTCACCCTGGTCGGCCTGGAGCGGTCGCTGCGGTCCTCGCAGTCGATCCCGGTGGCCCTCGAGTTCGCCCGCGCCGGGGAGGTGACCGTCGACGCGATGGTGGCCGCCGAGCGCCAGCACCCCGAGCCGCCGTACGACTTCCCCGATCCCGCGGAGGACCCGAGCACCTGACCCTCCGGCGCCGGACGGTGACGCGGGTCGCGGCGGCCGCCCGGGCGCGGCTGGGAACATGGACGTCGTGCCGTCGCCCGCCCTGCGCCGAGACCGAGCGCGCCGCACCGCCCTGACCGCCGCCGCCCTGGCCCTCCCCGCGGGCTGGCTGGCCCGCGCGCTGTGGGGGCTGCCCACGGCGATCGGTGCCGGCCGGCGGGAGATCCGGCCCACGGCGGCCGGCTCACCGCAGTGGTCGCACGGGAAGTTCCACAACACGCTGCCCACGCCCACGCTGCCGCCGCCCAACGCCCGCCGCGGCCTGCTCCGGCAGTGGCACGACGACCGGCACGTCGGCCTGCCGGCCCGCCCGGTGCCGCTGGCCCGCCCGGAGGTCCCGGCCGAGGCCGGCGAGCTCGCCGTCACCTGGTTCGGGCACTCGAGCGCGCTGCTGGAGGTCGACGGCGCCCGCGTGCTGGTCGACCCGGTGTGGGGGCACCGCGTCTCGCCGTCGCCGGTGTTCGGCCCCACCCGGCTGCACGAGCCGCCGGCGCCGGTGGAGTCCCTCCCCCGCGTCGACGCCGTGCTCGTCTCGCACGACCACTACGACCACCTGGACCTGCCCACGGTGCGGGCGCTGGTCGAGCAGCAGGACGCGCCGTTCGTCGTGCCGCTCGGCGTGGGCGTGCACCTGCGGCACTGGGGCGTGCCGGAGGACCGCGTCGTCGAGCTGGACTGGGACGGCGCGACGACGGTCGGCGACCTGACGATCACCTGCACCGAGGCGCGGCACTTCTCCGGCCGCTACCTCACCCGCGACACCACGCTGTGGTCGTCGTGGGTGGTGGCCGGGCCGCGGCACCGCGTCTTCTTCGGCGGCGACACCGGCTACACCCCCGCCTTCGCGGGCATCGGCGCCCGGCTGGGCCCCTTCGACCTCACGCTGCTGCCGATCGGCGCCTACAACGAGGCCTGGGCGCACATCCACATGGACCCCGAGGAGGCGGTGCGCGCGCACGGCGACCTCGGCGGCGGGGTGCTGCTGCCGGTGCACTGGGCCACGTTCAACCTCGCCTTCCACCGCTGGGACGAGCCGGTGCAGCGGCTGCTCGCCGCTGCCGGGCGCTCGGGCGTGCAGGTGCTCGTGCCGCGGCCGGGCCAGCGGGTCGACGTCCTGGCGCCGCCGCCGCTGGAGGACTGGTGGACCGCGGTCGGCTCGCCCGGGCCCGGCACGGGCGCGCACGACGACGCCGGCGTGAGCGGCACCGTGCTCGCGCGGGTGCTCTCCCGGCTGATGGCCCTGCGGGCCGGCTGACGCCCAGGCGCTGCGGCGCACGACCAGCTCCGGGGGGAGGAACACCGTCCCCTCGGCGGCCGCCCCGGTGAGCCGGGCGCGGGTGGGCACGGCCCGCACCGCCGCGCCGGCGATCCGCTCCACCGGGTGCGTCGCCGTCGTCAGCCCGGTGACCCCGGCGACGGGGACGTCGTCGGGGCCGGCGACCGCGGCGTCGCCGGGACCTGCCGGCCGTGCCGGTCCAGCACCGCCAGGACGCCGAGGGCGACCCCGTCGCAGCCGGCGAGGAGCGCGTCGGGGTCCGGCCAGCGGGCGAGGACCTCCTCGGCCCCGGACCGGGACCGCTCTCAGCGCAGCAGCTTGCTCATCCGCCGGTCGGCCAGCGGCTTGCCGCCGGTCTGGCAGGTCGGGCAGTACTGCAGCGAGGTGTCGGCGAAGCTGACCTCGCGGACGGTGTCGCCGCACACCGGGCACGGCAGGCCGGTGCGGGCGTGCACCTGCAGCCCCGACCGCTTCTCCCCCTTGAGCGTCGCCGCCGCCTGGCCGACCTGGCGCTCCAGCGCGTCGGTGAGCGTGGCCCGCAGCGCGTCGTACAGCCGGACCAGCTCGTCGTCGGAGAGCCTGTCGGCCATCTTGAACGGCGAGAGCCGGGCGGCGTGCAGGATCTCGTCGGAGTAGGCGTTGCCGACGCCGGCCAGCACGGTCTGGTCGGTGAGCGTGCCCTTGAGCTGCGCGTGCCGCCCGGCCAGCAGCGCGGCGAACTGCTCGCGGTCGACGGCGAGGGCGTCGGGGCCGAGCCGGCCGATGCCGGGGACCTCCGACGGCGAGCGGACCAGGTGGACGGCGAGGCTCTTGCGGGTGCCCTGCTCGGTGAGGTCGAAGCCGTTGCCGTCGTCGAGGTGGACGCGCAGGGCGAGCGGCCCCTTGCCGGGCCTGGGCGGCGCGGTGGGCAGGCCGGTGCGCCAGTGCAGCCACCCGGCGCGGGCGAGGTGCACGACCAGGTGCAGCCCGGAGACGTCGAGGTCGAGGAACTTGCCGTGCCGGGCTGCGCCGGTGACCTCCAGCCCGGCCAGGGCCGACAGCGGCGGGTCGAACGTCTTGAGCGCCTGCAGCGCGGTCAGGTCGGCGCGCGCGACCACCCGGCCGACGGCGTTCTCGCGCAGGAACGCCGCCAGCGCCTCCACCTCGGGCAACTCGGGCACCCGGCCATGATCCCCGCCGTCGCCGCCTCCCGTCGTCCCCGGACGGGTGCACTCCCGCGGAAGTGCGCGGTGCCCGTCCGCGCGGCGCTCACCCGACGAACGACGTCCGGTCGGTGACCGTCGCGGTCGCGCCCGGCTCGGCGCGGGCGGCGTCGGCGACCGCGGCGGCCACCGCCTGCGTGACGGCGGGGTCGAACACGCTCGGGATGATGTAGTTGGCGTTGAGCTGGTCGTCGCGGACGATCGCCGCCAGCGCGTCGGCCGCCGCCAGCAGCATCCCGGTGCTGATCTCGGTGGCGCGGGCGTCCAGCAGCCCGCGGAAGACGCCGGGGAAGGCCAGCACGTTGTTGATCTGGTTGGGCAGGTCCGACCGGCCCGAGGCGACGACGGCGGCGTGCTGCCGGGCCCGGACCGGGTCGACCTCCGGCGTCGGGTTGGCCATCGGGAAGACCACCGCCCGCTCGGCCATGGCGGCCAGCGCCTCCACCGGCAGCACGTTGCCGGCGCTCACCCCGATGAACACGTCGGCGCCGGCCAGCGCGTCGGGCAGCTCGCCCCGCACGCCCGCGGGGTTGGTGCGCCGCGCGAGGTCGGCCTTGGCCGGGGACAGCCGCTCGTCGTCCGGCGAGAGGATCCCCTCCCGGTCCCACACGAGCACCTGCCCGGCGCCGGCGGCGAGCAGCAGGTGCACGATCGCCGTCCCGGCGGCGCCGGCCCCGGCGACGACGATCCGCACGTCGGCCAGCTGCTTGTCCACCACGCGCAGGGCGTTGCGCAGCGCGGCCAGCGCCACGATCGCCGTCCCGTGCTGGTCGTCGTGGAAGACCGGGACGTCGAGCCGCTCGCGCAGCCGGGCCTCGATCTCGAAGCAGCGCGGCGCGGCGATGTCCTCGAGGTTGATGCCGCCGAAGCCGGGCGCGATGAGCTCGACGGTGCGCACGATCTCGTCGACGTCCTGGGTGTCCAGGCAGATCGGCCAGGCGTCGATGTCGGCGAACCGCTTGAACAGCGCCGCCTTGCCCTCCATCACCGGCAGGGCGGCGCCGGGCCCGAGGTCGCCCAGGCCCAGGACGGCCGACCCGTCGGTGACGACGGCGACGGTGTTGCCCTTGATGGTCAGCCGGCGCACGTCCTCGGGGTGCTCGGCCAGCGCCAGGCACACCCGCGCCACCCCGGGCGTGTAGGCCATCGACAGGTCGTCGCGGGTCTTGAGCGGCACCTTAGAGGCCACCTCCAGCTTGCCGCCGAGGTGCAGCAGGAAGGTGCGGTCGCTGACCTTGCGCACGGCCACCCCGGGCACGGCGCCGAGCGCGGTGACCATCTCCTCGGAGTGCGCGGCGTCGGCGGCCGAGCAGGTCACGTCGACGGTCAGCCCGTCGGGCCGGGAGTCGACGACGTCGATGGCGGTCACCGCGCCGCCGGCCTCGCCCACCGCCGTCGCGATCCGGCCGATGCTCGCCGGGTCGCCGTCGGCGGTCAGCCGCACGGTGATCGAGTAGGAGGCCGAGGTGACCGGCCCGCGCGGGACGGCGGCCGGCTCGCCGAGGGCGGTCGGGTCCGCTGCTGTGTCGCTGCTCACACCCCGATCGTGACACCGCCGGGCGCGCGCCGCGTCAGCCGCCGGGAACCGGCTCCAGCACGACCTCCAGGCCGCCGTCGGCGGCGGCCGCCACCAGCGCGGCCCCGTCGAGCGGCGGCGGGCCGAGCAGCGTGGCCAGGGCGGCCTGCGGCCCGGCCGGGACGGCGACGACGACCACCCGCGCCGCGGCGTCCCCGCCGCCCACCGACCAGGGCACGCCCCGCGGGCAGACGACGGCCGAGCCGGCCGAGCGCGGCCGCGCCGGCCCGGAGCCGACCGCGACCAGCGGGCGGCCGGCGGTGACGACGAGCACCACGTCGGCGCCGCGGGCCACGAGCCGGCGCGGCGGGCAGCCGGGCGGGACGGTCACCGCCTCGGCGGCGGGAGGGCCGGGCGGGGGGACGGCGTCGAGCGGCTCCATGCCCCGCACGGTGCGCCCGCGCGCTGGTGGGCCGCTGGTCCCGTCCCCGCCAGCGGCCGACCAGTCCCCGACCAGCACCGGCTCCGACGGTGGGCGCCGATCGAGACCGACCTCCCCTGGAGCCGCCATGAGCACCGCCCCGTCCCTGTCCGCCCCGTCCCCGTCCGCCCCGCCGGCCGCGCCCGCGGCCCGCCCGTCGCCGTGGCGGGAGATCGGCGTCTTCCTCGGCGCCACCGCCGGCCTGCTCACCCTGACGACCGCCGTCGCGGCGGCCGCGGACGCCGACGTCGCGCACGTCGACCAGGAGCCGCCGCTGGTCCAGGCGCTGCTGTTCGGCCAGGCCCTGATCCCCCTGGTGGCCGCCGTCCTCGCCCGGCTGGTCACCGCCGGGACGCTGCGCCGGCCCGGCTGGGGCTTCCGCCGGACGTCGTGGCGCAACCTCGGCACCGCCTGGCTGTGGGCCCTGCTGCCGACGCTGGCCGCCGGCGGCCTGCTGTGGGCCACCGGGCTGGCCGGCTTCGCCTCCGAGGGGCTGACGCCGACGGTGGCGCTCGGCCTGACGGTGCTGGTCCTGCCCTACGTCGCCCTCGCGCTCGCCGAGGACGTCGGCTGGCGCGGCCTGCTGGTGCAGCGCCTGGCCGAGGTCGCCGGCCCGCGCACCGTCGTCCTGGTCAGCGGGCTGGCCTGGTCGCTGTTCCACTGGCCGCTGGTGCTCTTCCTCGGCGGCGCGCCCGCCGGGATCCCGGTGCCGTTCGCGCTGCTGTGCCTGACCGTGGGCACCACCTCGCTGGGCGCCGCGCTCGCCTCGATGCAGCTGCGCTGGGGCATCTGGCCCGGCGTGCTGGCGCACGCGGTGCTCAACGCGCTGCTCTACCACGTGCTCGCCCCGCTGACCGCCGACAGCGGGCCCACCGAGTGGCTCTCCACGGAGACCGGCGCCGCGGGGGCCGTCACGCTGCTGCTCGCCGCGCTCGCCTGGTGGCGGGTCGCGCCGCTGCGCCGGTCCCCCGACGGCGGCACGCGAGCCGCCTGAGCCCCGGGAGGGCCCGGACCACCTACCCTCCCCGGCCGTGGACCTGCGGCTGGACGTGCTCGGGCCGACGCGGCTGCTCCGCGACGGCGTCGCGGTGGACCTCGGCGGGCGCCGGCCCGCCGAGGTCCTCGCGCTGCTCGCCGCCGCCGAGGGCCGGACCGTGCCGGCGGCCGCGCTGGCCGACCGGCTGTGGCGCGGCGTCCCGCCGGCCACCGCGACGACGACCCTGCAGGGCCACGTCAGCCGCCTGCGCCGGCTGCTGGACCCCGGCCGCGGCGCCCGGGACGCCGCCGTGCTGGTCACCCGCGGGGACGGCTACGCGCTGGTCCTGCCGCGCACCGCCGTCGACGCGCACGCCTTCGCCGACCTGGTCACCGCCGGCACCGCCGCCGACGACCGGGAGGCCGCCCGGCTGCTCACCGAGGCGCTGGCGCTGTGGCAGGACCGGCCCTACGCCGACGTCGCCGACGTGGAGGACGTCGTCCCGGCGGTGGCGCGGCTGGAGGAGCTGCGGCTGGTCGCCGTCGAGCGGCTGGCCGAGGCCCGGCTGGCGCTGGGCGCGGGCACGGAGCTGGTGCCCGACCTCACCGCGGCGGCCGCCGTCGCCCCGCTGCGGGAGCACACCGCCGCGCTGCTGGCCCGGGCGCTGTACCGGGCCGGGCGGCAGGGTGACGCGCTGGACGTGCTGCGCCGCACGCGGGAGCGGGTCGCCGACGAGCTGGGCCTGGACGCCTCGGCCGAGCTGCGCGACGTCGAGGCCGCCGTCCTGCGCCAGGACGCCGCGCTGGCCGCCCCGGCGCGTACCCCCGCACCCGCCGCCGTGCAAGCGCCACGGGCCGAGCCGGCCGGGGACGGCTTCGTCGGGCGGCCCGGGGAGCTCGCCGCGCTGGCGGCGGCGTGGGCGGCCGCGGGCGCGGGCCGCGGCACCGCCGTCGTCGTCACCGGCGAGCCGGGCATCGGCAAGACCCGGCTGGTCGAGGCGTTCGCCGCCCGCGCCGGGGCCGCCGTCCGCTGGGGGCGGTGCGCCGAGATCGGCGGCGCGCCGCCGTACTGGCCCTGGCAGCAGGTGCTCGGCGGGCTGCCCGAGGCGGCGCTCGGCGCGGACACCGGCGCCCGCTTCGCCCTCGGCCTGGACACCGCCCGCCGGCTGCACGCCCTCGCCGCCGAGCGGCCGCTGCTCGTCGTCCTCGACGACCTGCAGTGGGCCGACCGCGACTCCCTGCACGTGCTCGAGGTGGTCCTGTCCCAGCTGCACGGCAGCCGGCTGCTGCTGGCGGTGACCTGCCGCGAGGAGGCCACCGCCGACCCGGTGCTCACCCGCGTGCTGGGCCTGGCCGCCCGGCTGCCCGGCGCGCGGCGGCTGCGGCTGGCCGGGCTGGCCGCCGACGAGGTCGCCGACCTGGTCACCGGGCTGCGCGGGGACGCCCCGGCCGGCGCCGTCGTCGCCGCGCTGGCCGAGCGCACCGGCGGCAACCCGTTCTTCGTCACCGAGCTGGCCGCGCTGCCGCCGTCGGCCGGGGAGGCCGTGCCGGCCGGGGTCCGCGACGTCGTCCGGCTGCGGCTGGCCGCGCTGCCCGTGCCCGCGCGCGACGCGCTGGCCGCAGCCGCCGTCGCGGGCCGGGACGTGCCGGTCGGCCTGCTGGCCGCCGTCGTGTCCGGCGACGACGGCGGGGTGACGACGGCGCTGTCCGCGGGCCTGCTGGTCGAGACCTCCCCCGGCCGGGTGCGCGTGGCGCACGACCTGGTGCGCGAGGTGCTGCTGACCGACCTCGGGCCGGTCGAGCGGGCGCGCGTGCACGGCCGGACGGCCGACGTCCTGGAGGCCGGGCCCGCGGCGGCGACCGCGGCCGGCGCCATCGCGGTGCACCGCAGCGAGGCCGCGGCCGGCGGGCCGGACCCGGTGGCCGCCCGCGCGTGCCTCCGGGCCGCCCGCGAGGCGCTGGACCGGGCCGGCGTGGAGGAGGCCGCCGCGCTGGCCGACCGGGGGCTCGCGCACGTCCCGCCCGGGGAGGCGGCACTGGCGGCGGACCTGCACCTGCTGCGCGGCCGGGCGCTGCGCCGGCTGGGGCTGCTGGAGGAGAGCGGTGCGGCGCTGCGCGCGGCGGCGGACCTCGCCCGCGGGATCGGCGACGCGCCGCGGCTGGCCCGCGCCGCCGTCGCCTCCGCCGGCGGCGGGCTGGGTGGCTACTGGGCGTCGGTCGGCGCGCCGGCGGCCACCGACGTCGCGCTGCTGGAGGAGGCCGCGGCCGGCGCCGACGCGCTGCCGCCGGAGCTGGCCTCGGCCGTCCTCGCCGCGCTGGCGGTGCAGCGGTCCTCCACCGGCGAGGCGGGCGGCCGGGAGCTGGCCGACCGCGCGCTCGCCGCGGCCGGCGACGTCCCGTCCGCGCGGCCGCGGGCGCGGGTGGCCCGGTTCGTGGCCGACTGGACGCCGGCGCACGCGGCGCAGCGGGTGGAGCTGGCCCGGGCGCTGCTGCGCGAGTCGGCCGGCGACCCCGCCGCCGAGGCCACCGCCCTGCACCTGCTGCGCTGCGCGCTGACCGAGACCGTGCAGGCCGACGAGGCCGCGGCGGTGTCCCGCCGGTTCACCGAGCTGGCCACCCGGCGCGGCGACGGCGACCTGCTGCAGCTGGACGCCTGGTGGTCCGCGGGGCTCGCGCTGGCCCGCGGCGACGCCGACGGCGCCCGCCGGCTGGCCGACGCCGCCGTCCGCGAGGCGCCGACCACCTCCCCGGCCGCCGCCGACGTCACCCGGATGTCGCGGCAGACGATCGAGGGCATCGCCGCCTGGCACGAGCGCCGGATGGGCGCGCTGGTGCCCGAGGTGGTCGACCTGGCCGCGACCGTCGACGCCGGGTTCCTGTCGGTCCTCGCGCTGGCCCACGCCCAGGCCGGGCGGCGGGAGCAGGCGCACGCCGTCGTCGAGCGGTGGCTCGCGTTCCCCGCGCACGGCGCCCGCGAGCCGGTGCGGGCGGTGCTGCTCGCCGACGCCGCCCTGGAGCTGCGCGACCGCGACCTCGCCGCCGCGCAGCTGCCGGCGCTGGAGAGCTACGGCGACACCGTGGTGGTGCTGTGGGCGGGCACGACCGTCCTCGGTCCGACCGCGCTCTACCGCGGCGGCGTGCTCGGGCTGCTCGGCCGGCCGGGCGCGGCGGCGGAGCTGGGGCGGGCGCTGGAGATCTGCGACGCGTTCGGCCTCGCGCCGTTCGCCGCCCGCGCCCGCGCGCTGCTGGCCGAGCACGGCTGACCCACCGTGCACGTCCGCGGACGCGCCCGGTGGGGTCAGTCCCGGCCGCGCAGCCGGAACGGCCGGTCGGCGGCGAGCGGCTCCTGCGCCCAGGCCACCAGGCCCGCGACGTCGATCCCGTGCGGCGGCGCGGCCGCGTAGGGCGCCACGTTGCCCACGCCGCGCTCGACCAGCCGGGCGGCGCCGCGCCCGTTGCCGCGGGCGGCGTGGGTCAGCCCGACGGCGAGCTGCGCCAGCCCGCGCCACAGCTGCCGCTCGTGCTCGGGCGCGGCCTTCCACGCGTCCTCCAGCACCTCGTGGGCGTGGAACGGGCGCCCGGCGTCGAGCAGCCGCTGCGCCTCGGTCAGCGCCTCGTCCGGCGTGCGCGGCACCCCCTCCGGCGCGCGCTCCTCGCCCACCGCGCCGCGGGGCAGCGGGCGGCCGAGGGCGTCGCGCGGCCGGGCGTTGCGGGCCCGCCCCGCGGCGTCCCGGTCCCGGGGGGCATCCACCGGACGATCCTCGCGCGAACACCGGACGACGGCGCGGTGCGTCCTCCGGCCCCGGGGGTTGTCACAGGCGCCGTGTAGTGCATGGATGTCAGCCGAGGACGGCCCCTGCGCGAGGCCGCCCCCGCACCGACCCGCGGTCGTTCGCGACCGGTCCGGACCTGGAGGGGGTGGGCCCCGTGGGCCCTGCCGTCGAGGAGCGCACCGCGCTCGACCTCGAGACCGCCGTCGCCACCGTCACCGCCACCGCGCTGCGGTCCGGTCCGGTCGGCCGGGTCGGCCTGGAGCTCGAGGCGCACCTGGTCGACCTCGACGCCCCGGCCGCCCGGGTGCCCTGGGACCGGGTGTGCGCCGCGGTGGCCGGGGTGCCGCCGCTGCCCGGCGGCAGCCGGGTGACCCTGGAGCCCGGCGGGCAGGTCGAGCTGTCCGGGCCGCCGCTGCCCGGCGCCGCGGCCGCGGTGGCCGCGCTGCGCGCCGACCGCGCCGTCCTCGCCGCCGCGCTGGCCCCCCACCGGCTCGGGCTGGCGCCGGTGGGCGCCGACCCGCTGCGCCGCCCGGCCCGGGTGAGCCCCGCGCCGCGCTACCGCGCGATGGAGCGGCACTTCACCGCCGTCGGCTGCGGCCCGGCCGGGACGGCCATGATGACCGCGACCGCGTCACTGCAGGTCAACCTGGACGCCGGCCCGCGCAGCGGGTGGAGCCGCCGCGTGGCGCTGGCCCACCAGCTCGGCCCGGTGCTGGTCGCCGTCTCGGCGTGCTCGCCGCTGCTCGGCGGGCGGGTCACCGGCTGGCGCTCGACGCGGCAGCAGGTGTGGGGCGCCCTCGACCAGGCGCGCTGCGGCCCCATCCTCGGCGGCGCCGACCCGGCCGGCGAGTGGGCCGCGTACGCGCTGGCCGCGCCGGTGATGCTGGTCCGCGACCCGCACACCGGCGACGCCGAGCCGGTGCTGACCCGCACCCGCTTCGCCGACTGGGTGACCGGCGCGGTCCCGCTGGGCGGGCGCCGGCCCACCCCGGCCGACCTGGACTACCACCTGTCCACGCTGTTCCCGCCGGTGCGGCTGCGCGGCTACCTGGAGATCCGCTACCTCGACGCCGCCCCCGAGCCGTGGTGGCCGGCGCTGGCCGCGGTCACCGCGGCGCTGCTCGACGACCCCGCCGCCGCCGACGCCGCCGCCGAGGCGACCGCGCCGGTCGCCGGCGCCTGGACCCGCGCCGCCCGCGACGGGCTGGCCGACCCGGAGCTGCGCGCCGCCGCGGTGCGCTGCCTGGCCGCCGCGCTGCCCGCCGTCGACCCGGACCTGCGTGACGACGTCGCCGCGCTCGCCGGGCTGGCCGGGCGCGGCCGCGGCCCCGGCGACGTCCTGGCCGGCGCCGCCGGCGCCGGCGGCCCCGCGGCCGCCCTGGCCGCCGCCACCGAGACCGCCCCGCAGACCGCCACCGCGACCGCCCCCGTCGACCCGGAGGTGCACCCGTGAGCACGACGCACGAGCGGCTCGCCCGCGAACTGGAGACCGCCCGGCAGCGGACGCTGCTGCTCACCGACCTCGACGAGCCCGAGCTGCTGCGCCAGCACAGCCCGCTGATGAGCCCGCTGGTGTGGGACCTCGCGCACGTCGGCCAGCAGGAGGACCTGTGGCTGCTGCGCCACGGCGACGCCCGCCGCGCCGGCCTGCTCCCGCCCGCCGTCGAGGCGCTCTACGACGCCTTCACCCACCCGCGCGCGGTCCGGGACCGGCTGCCGCTGCTGCCGCCGGTGGAGGCGCGCTCGTTCGTCGCCGAGGTGCGCGGCCGGGTGCTCGACCGGATCGGGCGCGCCGGGCCGGACGACGACCCGTTCGACGTCGCGATGGTCGTCAGCCACGAGGCCCAGCACACCGAGACGATGCTGCAGACGCTCGGGCTGCGCGTCGGTCCGCCGGTGCTGGGCACGGGCGGCCCGCTGCCGGCCGGCCGGCCCGGGGTGGCCGGGACGTCGGTGCCCGTGCCCGCCGGGCCGTTCGTGATGGGCGTGGACGCCGCCGACGAGCCGTTCGCGCTGGACAACGAGCGCGGCGCGCACGTGGTCGACGTGCCCGCCTTCCGCATCGGCCGGGTGCCGGTGACCAACGCCGAGTACGCGGCGTTCGTCGCCGACGGCGGCTACGACACCCCCGGTTGGTGGTCGCCGCGGGGCTGGGCGCACCGGCAGGAGGCCGGGCTCGAGCGGCCGCTGTACTGGGGCCCGGGCGGCGCCCGCACCCGCTTCGGCGTGCTCGAGGACGTCCCGCCCGACGAGCCGGTCCAGCACGTCACGTTCTTCGAGGCCGAGGCGTACGCGGCGTGGGCCGGCGCCCGGCTGCCCACCGAGGCGGAGTGGGAGAAGGCCGCCGCGTGGGACCCGGCGACCGGCCGCCGGCGCCGCTGGCCCTGGGGCGACGGCGGCCCGACGCCGGCGCTGGCCAACCTGGGCGGGTCGGCGCTGCGCCCGGCGCCGGTGGGCGCCTACCCGGCGGGTGCGTCGGCGTACGGCGTGGAGCAGGCGGTCGGCGACGTCTGGGAGTGGACGTCGTCGGGCTTCGAGGCCTATCCCGGGTTCACGCCGATGCTCTACGCCGACTACTCGGCGCCCTTCTTCGGCGGCGACTACCGGGTGCTGCGCGGCGGCTCGTGGGCGGTGGACCCCTCCATCCTGCGGCCGTCGTTCCGCAACTGGGACCACCCCGTGCGGCGGCAGGTGTTCAGCGGCATCCGGCTGGCGTGGGACGTCGACGAGGCGGGTGCCTGACCGTGTGCCGTCACCTCGCCTGGCTGGGGCGGCCGCGGTCGGTGGCCTCACTGGTCCTCGAGCCGCCGTCGTCGCTGCTGGTGCAGTCCTGGGCGCCGCGGCGGCAGCGGTACGGCACCGTGAACGCCGACGGCTGGGGCGTCGGCTTCTTCGCCCCCGGTCGGGCGGAGCCGGTGCGGTGGCGCTCGGCGCGGCCGCTGTGGGCCGACCCGTCGTTCGCCTCGGTGGCGCCGGTGCTGGAGTCCGGGTGCGTGGTGGCCGCGGTCCGCTCGGCGACGGTGGGCATGCCGCTGGAGGAGAGCGCCGCGGCGCCGTTCACCGACGGCCGCTGGCTGCTGTCGCACAACGGCCGGGTCGACCGCGCGGCGCTCCCGCCGGTGCGCGACGCCGAGTCGACGGTGGACAGCGCGCTGCTGGCCGCGCTCGTGTTCTCCCGCGGCCCGGACCGGCTCGGCGACACCGTGCGCGAGGTGGCCGCCGCCGACCCCGCCGCCCGGCTCAACCTGCTCGCCGCCGACGGCACCCGGCTGCTGGCCACGACCTGGGGCGACACGCTCTCCGCCCTGGTCACCGCCGAGGGGACGGCGCTGGCCAGCGAACCCTGGGACGACGACCCCGCGTGGACCGACGTGCCCGACCGCTCGCTGGTCGAGGTGACCCCGGACGGCCTGACCGTCACCCCGCTGACCTGACCCGCCCGCGAGCCGAGGAGACCCGTGACGACGACCCGCCACCTCGCCCCCGCCGACGTCGCGGCCGCGCTGCGCGCCGACGCCCTCGCCGGGCTGACCGCGACGCCGAAGGCGCTGCCGCCGCGCTGGTTCTACGACGCCCGCGGCAGCGAGCTGTTCGACGAGATCACCCGGCTGCCCGAGTACTACCCGACCCGCGCCGAGCGGGCGGTGCTGGCCGCGCACGCCGGGGAGGTCGCCGCGGCCTCCGGCGCCGAGGTGCTCGTCGAGCTGGGCAGCGGCACGTCGGAGAAGACCCGCCTGCTGCTGGACGCGCTGACCCGGGCCGGCACGCTGCGGCGGTTCGTCCCCTGCGACGTCGACCCGTCGGTGCTCGCCGCCGCCGCGGAGGCGGTCACCGCCGAGTACCCGGGCATCGCCGTCGACCCCGTCGTCGGGGACTTCACCGCGCACCTGGGCCTGCTGCCCCGCGGCGGGCGGCGGCTGGTGGCCTTCCTCGGCTCGACGATCGGCAACCTCGAACCCGGCCCGCGGGCGGCGTTCCTGGCCGAGCTGGCCGGCACGCTCGCACCGGGCGACTCCTTCCTGCTCGGCACCGACCTGGTCAAGGACCCCGGCCGGCTGGTCCGCGCCTACGACGACGCCGCCGGCGTCACCGCGGAGTTCAACCGCAACGTGCTGCGGGTGCTGGACCGCGAGCTCGGCGCCGACTTCGACCCGGCGGCGTTCGACCACGTCGCGGTGTGGGACCCGGCGGACGAGTGGATCGAGATGCGGCTGCGCGCGCGGACCGCGCAGGTGGTCACCGTGCCGGCGCTGGACCTGACCGTGCGCTTCGCCGCGGGCGAGGAGATGCGCACCGAGGTGTCGGCGAAGTTCCGCCGGGAGGGCGTCGAGGCCGAGCTGGCGGCGGCCGGCCTGCGGACGACGCACTGGTGGACCGACCCGGACGGCGACTTCGCCGTCTCGCTGTCCACCCCCGGCTGAGGTCCCTGCATCCGGACCTGCGGGGACGCCGGAAGAGGAGGTGCCAGCCCCCGATCCCGGAGGACCCGGTGACCCGGACCCGCACCCTCGGCCTCGTTCCCGTCGCCGACGCGACGACGCGGTGGCGGGTGGTCGCGCGGGAGCTGCTGGACGAGCAGGCGCTGCCGGTGGACCTGCTCCCCACGCGCGAGGGGCCGCCGCGGCTGACGCCGGTCACCTGCGGCGGACCGTTCCTCCCCGGCGTCGGCAGCCACCGCGACGACGTCGGGGTGGCGGAGCCGGCGCCGTGACCGGGCTCCTCGAGCCCCGGACCGGCCGGGCGGGCCCTAGGGTCGGTGCGGTGGACAGCCAGGCGGAGCCGGCGCCCTCGGGCGCGGCCGAGCCGGACGACGCCGAGGTCGCCCGGCGCTTCGCCGCGGGCGAGGAGCAGGCGCTGGCCTGGGCCTACGAGCGGTGGGCGGCGCTGGTGCACGGCATGGGGGTGCGCGCGTTCGGCCCCGGGCCCGACGCCGAGGACGTCACCCAGCAGACCTTCGTCTCCGCCTGGACCGGCCGGGCCGGCTACCGCGCCGACCAGGGCTCGCTGCCGGGCTGGCTGGTCGGCATCTGCCGCCACAAGATCGCCGACACGTGGGCGCGGCGGGACCGCCAGCGGCGCGCCGCCGAGGCCGCGCTGGCCGAGGCTCAGGCGGCGCCGCCCGGCGGACAGGCCCCGGTGGACAGCACGGTCGCCGACCGGGTGCTGCTGCTCGGCGAGCTGGACCGCCTCGGCCAGCCGCAGCGCGGCATCATCGAGCTCGCCTTCTTCGCCGACCTCACGCACGTGCAGATCGCCGAGCGCACCGGCCTGCCGCTGGGGACGGTCAAGAGCCACATCCGGCGCACCCTCGAGCGCCTGCGCGACCGGTTGGAGGTGGGCGGTGCCGCACTGCACGCCTGAGGACCTCGCGCTGGCCGCGCTCGGCGAGCCGCTCCCCGACGACGCCGCGCACCTGGCCGGCTGCGCGGCCTGCGGCGCCGAGGTGGCGCGGCTGCGCCGGGCCGTCGACGCGCTGGCCGTGCCGGAGCTCGCCGCCTCCGGGCCGCCGGTCGCGCCGCCGCCGTCGCTGTGGGCGGGGATCGCCGCGGCCACCGGCGTGCGCGTGGCGCCGCGCCCGGGCGTCGTCGCGGCGTCGGGGCCCCCGGCCGGCCCGGTACCCGACGTCGTCCCGGTGGCGCCGCCCGTCCCCGGGGCCCCGCCGGTGCCCGAGGAGCCGGTGCCCCACGAGCCGGACGAGCCGATCCCGCCGGTCGCGCCGGTCGTGCCGGTCGTGCCGCTGCGGCCGCGGCGGTCGCGGCTGGCGCTCGCCGCCGCGGCGGCGCTGGTGGCGGGGCTGGCCATCGGCGCCGGGGCGGTCGCGCTCGGCAGCCGGGACGACGCCGGCGAGCCGGTCGCCGCGACCGTGCTCGACCCGCTGGAGGGCAGCGACGCCTCCGGACGCGCCGAGGTGGTCGAGCGGGCCGACGGCACGCGGGTGCTGCAGGTCGAGCTCACCGCCGGCGCGCCGGAGGAGGGCTACTACGAGGCGTGGCTGCTGACGGAGTCGGTGTCCGGGCTGGTCCCGCTGGGCGTCGTCCGCGCGGGCACCGAGGAGTTCGAGCTGCCCGCGGGCCTGGACCTGGCCGAGTACCCGGTCGTCGACGTCTCGGTGGAGCCGCTCGACGGCGACCCGGCCCACTCCGGGGTCTCCATCGTCCGCGGGCAGCTGTCCTAGCGTCAGGGAGTGACCGCGCTCGACCTGCTGCTCCCCCACGACGACCTCGCCGACTCCTGGCGCGCCGCCCGCCCCCGCCCGGCGGGCCGGCACCTGGACTCGGCGGCCTGCAGCCGGCAGAGCAACCGGGTGCTCGAGGCGGTCGCGCACCACGCCCGGCACGAGGCGGAGCTCGGCGGCTACGTGGCCGAGGCGACCGCGGGCGACCTGCTCCAGCAGGGCCGCAGCGTCATCGGCGGGCTGGTCGGCATGGCCGCCGCCGACGTCGTCTTCGTGGAGTCCGCGCAGGCCGCGCTCACCGCGCTGCTGGCCGCCTGGCGGCTGCCGGCCGGCACGCGGGTGGCCTGCCCGCCCGGGGAGTACGCGCCGAACGCCGCCCTGCTGCGCGCCGCGGGGCTGGTGCCCGAGCCGATGGCCGTCGACGGCGACGGGCGGGTCGACGTCGCCGCGCTCGAGCGGTCGCTGGCCGCCGGCCCGCCGCGGTTCGTGCACCTCACGCACGTGGCCAGCCACCGCGGCGTCGTCCAGCCGGCGGCCGAGGTCGCGGCGCTGTGCCGGGCGCACGGCGTGCCGCTGGTGCTCGACGCCGCCCAGTCGCTCGGGCACGTCGACGTCGACCTCGGCGCCGACGTCGTCTACTCGACCTCGCGCAAGTGGCTGGCCGGCCCGCGCGGGGTCGGTGTCCTGTGCGCGCGGCCGGCGGTGGCCGCGGAGCTGGTCCCGGCCCTCCCCGCCCCGGCCGACCTGCCGCCCCTGCGCGCGCTGGAGAGCGGCGAGGCGCACGTGGCCGGCCGCGTCGGGCTGGTCCTCGCCGTCGGGGAGCACCTGGCCGCGGGCCCGCACCGGGTGCGCGAGCGGCTGGCCGCGCTGGGCCGGGCGGCGCGGCGGGTCCTCGACGGCGCCGGCGGCTGGCGGGTGGTGGAGCCGCTCGACGAGCCGACCGCGACCACGACGCTGCGCCCGCCGGACGGCGTCGACGTCGTCGCCACCCGGGCGCGGCTGCTCACCGAGCACGGCGTCGTCACCACGGCGGTCGAGCCCGGTCGCGCGCCGGCGGAGCTGACCGGCTGGGTGCTGCGGGTGTCCCCGCACGTCGACGGCACCCTCGACGACCTCGAGGCCCTCGCCGCCGCCCTCTGATCCGCCTTTCGCGCGCGAAAGGCGACTACAGGGTCGCCTGGATGCGCTCGCTCACCCGGCGGTGGACGGCGAGCTGCTCGTCGAGGCCGGGGTGCACGGGCACGCCGTCCTCCACCACGAACCGCCCGCCGACGACGGTGTGCCGCGCGGCCACCGGCCCGCAGCGCAGCCACGCCTCCACCGGGTCGCTCAGCGCACCCGCGAACGCCGGCCCGGTCAGCGGCCAGACGGCCAGGTCGCCGCACGCGCCCACCGACAGCTCCCCGATCTCGCCGGTGCGCCCGAGGCAGGCGGCGCCGCCGCGGGTGGCGATCTCCAGCGCGTCGCGGGCGCCGAACGACCCGGCGCCGTGCCGCAGCTTGCCCTGCAGCATCGCCGTCCGGGCCTCGAGCCACAGCGACGCCGCGTCCGCCGACGCCGACCCGTCCACGCCCAGCCCCACCGGCGCCCCGGCCGCCCGCAGCTCGGCCACCGGCGACAGGCCGCTGCCCAGCACCATGTTCGACGACGGGCAGTGCGCGGCACCCACCCGCGCAGCGCCGAGCCGGGTCACCTCCTCGGCCGAGGGCCACACCACGTGGGCCAGCCACACCCGGTCGGACATCCAGCCGACGTCGGCCAGGTAGTCGACCGGGCGGCGGCCGAAGCGCTCCAGGCAGAACGCGTCCTCGTCCTGCGTCTCGGCGAGGTGGGTGTGCAGCCGGACGTCGAGCCGCTCGGCCAGCTCCGCCGTCCGCGTCATCAGCTCCGTCGACACGCTGAACGGTGAGCAGGGCGCCAGCGCGATGCGGGTCAGCGCGTGCGGGGAGCGGTCGTGGTGGGCGTCCACCAGGCGCTGCGACTCGGCCAGGACCTCGTCGTCGTCCTGGACGACGGAGTCCGGCGGCAGCCCGCCGTCCTTCACCGACAGCGACATCGACCCGCGGGTGAAGTGCGACCGCACGCCGAGGTCCTGCGCCGCGCGCACCTCGGCGCCGATCAGGTCGCCGGCACCGCGCGGGTGCACGTAGAGGTGGTCGGTCGAGGTGGTGCAGCCGGCCAGCGCGAGCTCGGTGAGCCCGACGTAGGCCGACACGTACGCGGCCTCCTCGTCCAGCCGCGCCCACAGCGGGTACAGGGTGACCAGCCACTCGAAGAGCCCGCCGGTCAGCGCGGGCGCGAACGAGCGGGTGAGGTTCTGGTACAGGTGGTGGTGGGTGTTGACCAGCCCGGGCGTCACCAGGCAGCCGCGCGCGTCGACCGTGCGGGCCGCGACCGGCCGCGGGTCCCCGGGCCCGCCGACCCCGCTCACCACCCCGCCGGTCACGGCGACCCAGCCGCCGGCGATCTCCCGCCGGCCGTCGTCGACGGTGGCGAGCAGGTCGGCATCGTGGACGAGCAGGTCGGCAGAGGGCACCAGCAGGTCGGCGGTCGTCTCCATCCGCGGCATCCTGCCGACCGCGTGTGAACACGGCGAGTCGCCACGTGCCGTCAGGCAACCCGGCCGGAACGAACCGGGGCTACCGTGACCGTCCCCCGGGAACCCGGCCTGCCTGATCCGACCAGGAGCGACGATGGACTTCCTGCAGCCCACGACGTGGGCGGAGGCGCTGGAGGCGAAGGCCGCCCACCGCGACGCCGTGCCCATCGCCGGGGGCACCGACGTCATGGTCGCGATCAACTTCGGCCGGCTGCGTCCGCCGCTGCTGCTGGACCTCACGCGGGTCGCCGAGCTGCAGACCTGGGAGCCCGACGACGGTGCCGTGCGGCTGGGCGCCGGCGTCCCCTACGCCCGGGTCATCGCCGAGCTCGGCGACCGGCTGCCGGGGCTGGCGATGGCCGCCCGCACCATCGGCTCGCCGCAGATCCGCAACCGGGGCACCGTCGGCGGCAACCTGGCCACCGCCTCCCCGGCCGGCGACGCGCACCCCGCGCTGCTGGCCGCCGGCGCCGAGGTCGAGGTGGCGTCGGTCCGCGGCACCCGCCGGATCCCGGTCGCCGAGTTCTACACCGGCGTCAAGCGCTCCGCGCTGGCCGACGACGAGCTGATCGCCGCCGTGCGGATCACCCCGCCCGCCGGCCCGCAGCAGTACAGCAAGATCGGCACGCGCAACGCCATGGTCATCGCCGTCGCCGCGTTCGGGCTGGCGCTGCACCCCGACCGCCGCGCCGTCGGCACCGGCATCGGGTCGGCGGCGCCCACGCCGCGCCGCGCCCCCGCCGCCGAGGAGTTCCTCGCCGGGGAGCTCGACGGCCTGTGGGAGTCCCGCGCCGAGCTGCCGCCGGCCACCGCCGCCCGCTTCGGCGAGCTGGTGGCCGGGGCGGCGGCGCCCATCGACGACGTCCGCGGCACCGCCCGCTACCGCGTCCACGCACTCTCGGTCATGGCCCGGCGCACGCTGACCTGGGCCTGGGCCGACTACCGGAAGGGGGACCCGACGTGCGCCTGACCTGCACCGTCAACGGCACGCCGCAGCAGGTGGACGACGTCTGGGAGGGCGAGAGCCTGCTGTACGTGCTGCGTGAGCGGATGGGCCTGCCCGGCTCGAAGAACGCCTGCGAGCAGGGCGAGTGCGGCTCGTGCACCGTCTACCTCGACGGGCTGCCGGTGTGCGCCTGCCTGGTCGCCGCCGGGCAGGCGCAGGGCCGGGAGGTCGGCACCGTCGAGGGGCTGGCGGGCGAGGACGGGCTGCACCCGGTCCAGGAGGCGTTCCTCGAGGCCGGCGCCGTCCAGTGCGGCTTCTGCACGCCCGGGCTGCTGGTGGCCACCGACGACCTGGTCCGCCGCGCCCGCGACGAGGGCCGCAGGCCCGCCGACGCCGAGATCCGCGAGGCGCTGGCCGGGAACCTCTGCCGCTGCACCGGCTACGAGAAGATCCTGGACGCCGTCCGGCTCGCGGCCGACCGCATGGCAGGTGACGCGCGATGAGCACCCCCACCCGCGCCCCGAGCGGCGCCCCCTCCCACCTGACCGGCCCCGGCAGCGGCGGCGGCGGGGTCGGCACCGACGCGCAGCGCCCCGACGGCGTCCTCAAGGTCCGCGGCGAGTTCGCCTACGCCAGCGACCTGTGGACCGACGACATGCTGTGGGGCGTCACGCTGCGCAGCCCCCACCCCTACGCCCGGATCCGCTCGATCGACGTCGGCCCGGCGCTGGCCGTCCCCGGCGTGCACGCCGTCCTCACCTCCGACGACGTCCCCGGCGAGAAGGTCTACGGCCTCGAGCTGGCCGACCAGCCGGTGCTCGCCCTCGACGTCGTCCGCTACCAGGGCGAGCCGGTGGCGCTCGTCGCCGCCGACCACCCCGACACCGCCCGGCGCGCCGCGGCGCGGATCGTCGTCGACTACGACGTCTGGGAGCCGGTCACCGACGCCCGCGCGGCGCTGGGCCACCCCACCTGGAACCAGGTGCACGACGCGCCGGCCGAGGTCACCGAGCTCAGCCGGGAGAGCGCGCACCTGCACCCGCACGGCAACCTGGTGCGCCACCTCAAGGTCCGCAAGGGCGACCCCGCGCCCACCGCGGACGTCGTCGTGGTCGGCGAGTACGAGGTCGGCATGCAGGACCAGGCGTTCCTGGGCCCGGAGTCCGGGCTGGCGGTGCCCGCCGAGGACGGCGGCGTCGACCTGTACGTGGCCACCCAGTGGCTGCACGTGGACCAGCGCCAGGTCTGCGCGGCGCTGGGCATGCCGCCGGAGCGGGTGCGGCTGACCCTGGCCGGCGTCGGCGGCGCGTTCGGCGGCCGCGAGGACCTGTCGATGCACGTGCACGCCTGCCTGCTCGCGCTGCACACCGGCCGGCCGGTGAAGATGTCCTACAACCGCGAGGAGTCCTTCTTCGGCCACGTGCACCGCCACCCGGCGACCATGCGCTACGAGCACGGCGCCACCCGCGACGGCGACCTGGTCTACGTGAAGGCGGAGATCCACTTCGACGGCGGCGCCTACGCCTCCAGCACGCCGGCGGTCGTGGGCAACGGCGGCACGATGGGCATCGGCCCCTACGTCGTCCCCAACGTGCACGTCGACTGCTACGGCGCGTACACCAACAACCCGCCGTGCGGCGCCATGCGGGGGTTCGGGTCGGTGCAGACCGCCTTCGCCTACGAGGCGCAGATGGACGCGCTCGCCGCCGAGCTCGGCATGGACCCGGTCGAGCTGCGCTGCCGCAACGCGATGGAGCAGGGCTCGGAGACGCCCACCGGCCAGGTGGTCGACAGCCCCGCGCCCGTCGCGGAGCTGCTGCGCCGGCTGGAGGCGATGCCGCTGCCCCCGGCGCCCGCCACCGGCGACGACGTCGACCTGCGGCACATGCCCGGCGGCGTCTCCAACACCACCCACGGCGAGGGGGTGCGCCGCGGCGTCGGGTACGCCGTCGCCTACAAGAACGTGGCCTTCTCCGAGGGCTTCGACGACTACTCGACCGCGCGGGTGCGGCTGGAGGTGGTCGGCGGCGAGGCGGTCGCGACCGTGCACACCGCGGCGGCCGAGGTCGGCCAGGGCCTGGTCACCGTGGAGCAGCAGATCGCCCGCACCGAGCTCGGCGTGGACGCCGTCGTCCTCCACCCGAAGGACACCGGCGTCGGGTCGGCCGGGTCCAGCTCGGCGTCCCGGCAGACCTACGTCACCGGCGGCGCGGTCAAGGCCGCGTGCGAGGCGGTCCGCGGCCGGGTGCTGGAGCTCGCGCGGTCCGCCGTCGGCCGGCCGGTGGCCGACCTGCGGCTGGACGGCGGGAAGGTCGTGTCCGACCTCGAGGGCGTGGCACTCCCGCTGGCCGACGTGCTCGGCGACGAGGCGGTCGAGGAGACCGTCGAGTGGCGGCACCGGCCGACCCAGGCGATCGACCCCGAGACCGGCCAGGGCTTCGCGCACGTGCAGTACGCCTTCTCCGCGCACCGGGCCGTGGTCGACGTCGACACCGAGCTGGGCCTGGTCAAGGTCGTGGAGATGGCCTGCACGCAGGACGTCGGCAAGGCGATCAACCCGCAGGCCGTCGTCGGGCAGATCCAGGGCGGCACCGCGCAGGGGCTGGGCCTGGCGGTGATGGAGGAGATCCTGGTCCGCGACGGCCGGGTGCAGAACCCGTCGTTCACCGACTACCTCATCCCGACCGTGCTCGACATGCCGCCGATGCGCATCGAGGTGCTGGAGTACGCCGACCCGCACGCGCCCTACGGCCTGCGCGGCGTCGGCGAGGCACCCAACATCTCCTCCGGCCCCGCGGTGCTCGCCGCGATCCGCCAGGCGACCGGCCTGCCGCTGCGCCGCGTGCCCGTCCGCCCGGAGCACGTCACCCGGACCTGATCCCCGCCAGCCGGTCCATCGCGGCCAGCACGCGGTCCTGCAGGGCCGGGTCCTCCAGGGCGCGCGGCGTCCGCGCGGGACGGCGGCCGGCGGTGTAGCCGCCGGGCCAGTCGCCGGCCGCGGCCAGCGCCACCCGGGCGCCGCCGTCCTGGACGTCGCCCGGCGCGCCCGGGGAGGCCAGCTTGGTGCGCACCCAGCCCGGGTCGACCGCGCCCACCCGCAGGTGCGGCAGGCGCCGGGCCCAGCCGAGGGACAGGACGACGTCGAGCGCCTTGGAGTCGGCGTAGGCGCGCCCCGGTTCCCGCGGGCCGCCGAGATCGTCCGGGTCGACGCGGCCCGAGCCGACCATGCCGCTGCCGAGGAAGACCAGCCGCTCCCGGACGCGCTCGTGCGCCAGGGCGGTGAGCAGGTGCGGGGCGAGCGCGTTGACGGCGAACGCGAGCTCGTGGCCCTGCGCGCTGACCGGCGCGCCGTCCGGCGGCCACACGCCGGCGTTGTGCACGAGCACGTCCAGCTCCCCGAGCTGCCCGGCGAGCGAACGCACCTGGTCGAGGTCGGCCAGGTCGCCGGTGACCAGCCGGACGTCGCCGAGCCGGCCGAGCTCCTCGGCGACCGGGGCGCCGCGGGCCTCGCTGCGCGCGTGCAGGACGACGGT
This sequence comes from Geodermatophilus sp. SYSU D00867, assembly GCF_054050315.1. Classification (NCBI taxonomy): domain Bacteria; kingdom Bacillati; phylum Actinomycetota; class Actinomycetes; order Geodermatophilales; family Geodermatophilaceae; genus Geodermatophilus; species Geodermatophilus sp. SYSU D00867. The sequence goes on from NZ_JBJGZC010000020.1 coordinate 79,820, forward strand.
GTGCCCGTCGCCCAGCAGCCGCCGCGCGGCCGCCCGGCCGATGCCGTCGGTGGAGCCCGTGATCGCGATCACCGAACCTGAGTGAGCCACGGACCGGCCCTACCCGCGCGTCGTCGCCTCCCACCGCTGCCGCAGGGCAGCGCGGCCGGCCTCGGTCGGGCGGCCCCACAGCCGCAGCCGGGCCATGCCGCCGTCGGGGAAGACGTCCAGCCGCACCGCGGTCACCGCGGCGTCGCCGGGCAGGACGAACCGGTGCCGGGTGTCGGGCTGCAGCGGCGTGCGGGGCAGCAGCTCGACCTCGGCGCCGTCCGCCGTCCGGCCGGTCAGGGCCGCCGCGCCGGGCGCGTTGCCGAGGAACCACGACGTGTCGAGCTCGGCGAGGGTCACGGTGCCCTCGCAGGCCAGCGCCACGTCGACCCAGTCGTTGCCGTCGTCGCGGCGGCGGGCGTTCTCCCAGCCCTCGCCCATCGAGCGGGCCTCGCCACGGCCGATGAGCTGGTGCGGGCTGCCGTAGAAGGCGTTGCTCACCCCGGTCACCCGGCCGCCGTTCTCCAGCGCCGCGAGGTCGCACGGGCCGGCGTCGAGCAGGCGCGGGTCGGGCACGACCTCGCCGTGCACCCGCAGCCGCGCGACGCCGCCGTCGGGGTGGATGGACAGCCGCACGTGCGTCACCCGCGGCCCCGGCTCGACGGCGAAGCGGTTCGCCGTCCCGCCGGCCAGGTCCGACAGCGGCAGCAGCGGGGACCAGTCGGCGTCGGCCAGCGCGGACGCCGGGGGGTGCCCCTCGACGGAGGCGCCCTCCAGCGCGGCCCGCGGCGGGTAGTTGCCGAGGAAGAACGCGGTGTCGACGACGACCGCGTGCACCACGCCCGGCATGCCAAGGCGCACGACTGCCCAGTCGTGCCCGGGCTCGCGCCGCCGGCGGGTCTCCCAGCCGTCGTACTCCTTGCCGCGGGCGCCGAAGTCGTCGCGCGCCCGCGCCGGCCCGGGCAGGACCAGGTTCTCCTTGCCGGCGAAGAACTCGTCGTTGGCGGCGACCACGGCGCCGCCCTGGGTGCGGACGGCGAGGTCGGGCAGGTCGAACGGGTCGCTCACGGGGCTCCTCGGGGTTCGGCGGGGTCACTGTCGCACGGGCGGGGTAGGGGGCCGGGGTCAGCGAGAGATCCGACGAGGCCCCGTGTCCGAACCCACCGACGACCTGCGCGAGCGCGCCCGTGAGCACGTCCGGCAGATGCCGGCCGAGACCGCGCTGGGCAACGCCGACCCCGCCGGCGGCTCCACCGACGACCCGAAGATCATGGACCAGGCCGCCCGCGAGGAGGGCGAGCAGCAGTCCTGACCGGTTCCGCCATTCGCGCGCGGATGGCGGGTCTCGTCAGCGGCTCCCCCGGTCGAGCAGCCGGCCGAGGGGGCTGCCGTCGGCCTCGCGCCCCCGCAGCCAGGTCCGCCGGACGACACCGGTGAGCTCCCGCCCCGCGTACGGGGTCACGGGGTTGCGGTGCTCGAGCCGGCCCACGGTGAACCGCTCGTCCGGCGCGAAGGCCACCAGGTCGGCGTCCCTCCCGACGGAGATCGCGCCCTTGCCCGGCAGCCCGGCCAGCCGCGCCGGCGCCGCCGACATCCAGCGCACCACCTCCGCCAGCGGCACCCCGCGGGCCCGCGCGCCGGTCCACACCGCCGGCAGCGCCACCTGCAGCCCCGCGATGCCGCCCCACGCCAGGCCGAAGTCGCCGACGTCGAGCCGCTTGAGCTCCGGCGTGCAGGGTGAGTGGTCGCTGACCACCATGTCGACGTCGCCGGCCGTCAGCGCGCCCCACAGCGCCTCCCGGTGCACCGTCTCCCGGATCGGCGGGCAGCACTTGTACGCGGTGTCGCCGTCGGGCACCTCCTCGGCGGCGAACGTCAGGTAGTGCGGGCAGGTCTCCGCGGTGATCCGCGCGCCGGACGCCCGCGCGGCGCGCAGCAGCGGCAGCGCGTCGCCGTCGGCCAGGTGGACGACGTGGCTGCGCGCGCCGGTCTCCCGCGCGGCGTCGACCAGCCGGCCGATCGCCGTCTCCTCCGCCGCGGGCGGGCGGGAGGCGAGGAACGCCGCGTAGCTGGCGCCGGCGGGCTCGGGCGCCGCGCCGATCACCGCCTCGTCCTCGGCGTGCGCGATCAGCAGCCCGTCGAACGACGCCAGCTCGGCCAGCGCGGCGTGCAGCCCGGCGTCGTCCAGCGGCGGGAACTCCGGGACGCCGGAGTCGAGCAGGAAGCACTTGAACCCGACGACGCCGGCCTCGTGCATCGGCCGCAGCTCCGCGAGGTTGCCGGGCACCGCGCCGCCCCAGAAGGCGACGTCGACGGCGACCTGCCCGGCCGCCACCTCCCGCTTGACCCGCAGCGCCTCGACCGTGGTGGTGGCCGGCACGGAGTTCAGCGGCATGTCCACGATCGTGGTGATCCCGCCGGCGGCCGCGGCCCGGGTGGCGGTGGCGAAGCCCTCCCACTCGGTGCGGCCGGGCTCGTTGACGTGCACGTGGCTGTCGACCAGCCCGGGCAGCAGCACCTCGTCGTCGGCGAGGGTGACCGCGCCGGCCGGGACGTCGTCGAAGCCGGTGACCGCGGTGACCACGCCGTCGGCGGTGTGCACCGCGGCGGCGCGCTCGCCGCCGGGCAGCACCACCCGCCGCGCCCGGACGACGAGCGTCACGCCACCGCCTCCACCGCGCGCACCACGGAGTGCAGCTCGGCGCCCCACGCGGTGGCCACCCACCCGTTCTCCAGCGGCAGGCGGACGGCGTCGTCGGCGGTCAGCACCCCGGCAGCCTGCCCCACGTGCACGGTGGAGGCGTAGGCGCGCGGCGCGACCGGCGGCAGCCAGGCCGGCGCCCCCGGCCCCAGGCCGACGGTCGTGTGCACCAGCGGCCGCCCGTCGGCGACCACCCGCGTGGTGCCGGTCCACCGGCCCGGCTCCTCGCCGGTGCGGCCGAGCAGCACCTGCTCGGTGGCGGTGAGCCGGGCGCCGGGCGCCAGCGACGCCGCCAGCCCCGCCCGGTGGTGCGCCCGGGCGGCGACGACGGTGGGCTCCATCCGCAGGTCCAGCGCCCCGGCCACCTCGGCGACGACGCGCTGCACCGAGGGCCGGTCGCCCTCGCGGGCGGGCAGCGCGACGGCGGCGGCCACCGAGCGCACCGCCAGCGTGGCGCCCTCCTCGACCACCAGCCGGACCTCCGCGTCGTCTCCGCCCAGCGGGCCGAACGCCGTCGCCACCAGGTGGACGGCGGACGGACCGGTCCGGCGCACCGCCAGCTGCCCGCTCGCGCGGACCACCGGCAGCACCGTGCGTCCGCCGGGCCCGCGCCGCGCGACGACCTCGACCCGGGTCCTCACGCCCGCTGCGGCCGGCGGGCCCGCACCTGCTCGCGCACCCACTCGGCCACCTCCGTGGCGGCCGGGTCCTCCCGCAGCGAGACGAGCAGGGTCGGCTTGTCCCCGCGCACCACCGCGGAGTCGCGCCGCATCACGTCGAGGTCGGCGCCCACCAGCGGCGCGAGGTCGGTCTTGTTCACCACGAGCAGGTCGCTCGCGGTGACCCCGGGCCCGCCCTTGCGCGGCACCTTGTCCCCGCCGGCGACGTCGACGACGAAGACCTGCACGTCGACGAGCCCGTAGCTGAAGCTCGCCGTCAGGTTGTCCCCGCCGGACTCGACGAGCACCAGCTCCAGCCCGGGGTGGCGCGCCTCGAGCAGCTCGACGGCGTCGAGGTTGGCGGTGATGTCGTCGCGGATCGCGGTGTGCGGGCAGCAGCCGGTCTGCACCGCCTCGATCCGGTCGTCGGGGAGGACGGCGTTGCGGCGCAGGAAGTCGGCGTCCTCGGTCGTGTAGATGTCGTTGGTGACGACGGCGAGGTCGTACTCCGCGCCGAGTGTGCGGCACAGGGCGGCGGCCAGCGCGGTCTTCCCCGAGCCGACCGGGCCGCCGAGCCCGACGCGCAGCGGCCCGCCGTGCCGGTGCGGGACCTCCGCGTCGACGTAGTCCTGGACGTTGTGGTCAGGAGGCAAAGAAGCGGTCCCCTCTCGTGGCGTGCTCCTCGGCCAGCAGGTCGAGGAGCGGGTCGGTGTCGGCGGGGATCTCGCCATTCGCGCGCGAGAGGCAGTCCTCGGCGACGGCGTCGATCTCCGGCGCGAGCCGCGCGGTGACGGCGGCGACGGTGAGCGGGTCCATGGCGAGCAGCCGCTGGGCCGCCGTCGCCGGGCCGCTGACCGACAGGTAGGCGGCCGCCGCGGCGGCGTCCCGGGCGGCCAGCCCGCCCGCGGCCGCGGCGACCCCGATCGCGACCGGGTGGTGCGGCGCGGCGGGCAGCGCGTCCCAGACCGGCGAGGGCCACGCCCGGCGGCCCACCCGCACCAGCCCGCGCCCCTGCTGCCGCGACGCGGCCCGCAGCGCCGGCGACGGCGTCCGCGCGTCCGCCTCCAGGTCGAGCGCCGCGAGGTCCTCCCCTCGGCACGCGGCGGCGGCGAGACCCGCCGCCACCGCACCGGAGGTCGCGAGCCGGCGCAGCAGGAACGCGGCCAGCGATGCCGGGTCCCGCACCAGCCCGGCCGCGACCGCCTGCTCCACCCCGCCGGAGTGCGCGTGCCCGCCCGCGGGGAGCCGCGAGTCGGCCAGGGTCAGCAACGCTGAAGACATGGGGCGAGGTGTCCTCTAGAACAGGAAGTACCGCTGCGCCATCGGCAGCTCGCGCACCGGCTCGGGCTCCCACACCTCGCCGTCCACGGTCACCGTGAAGGTGTCCGGGTCGACCCGGATCTCCGGCAGCGCGGTGTTCTCCGGCATGTCCGCCTTGGTGAGCCGGGTGGTGTCGGTGACCGCGGCCAGCCGCCGGTCGATGGCCAGCCGGTCGCCGAGCCCTGCCTCCAGCGCGGCGGGCGCGACGAAGTGCAGCGAGGTCAGCGCCGGCACCTTCCCGTACGCGCCGAACATCGGCCGCGGCAGCTGCGGCTGCGGCGTCGGGATGGAGGCGTTGGCGTCGCCCATCTGCGCCCACGCGATGACCCCGCCCTTGAGCACCGCGTGCGGGCGGACGCCGAAGAACCGGGGGTCCCACAGCACGAGGTCGGCGAGCTTGCCCGGCTCCACCGAGCCCACCTCGCCGTCGATGCCGTGCGCCACCGCCGGGCAGATCGTGTACTTCGCGACGTACCGGCGGGCGCGGGCGTTGTCCGCGGCGCCGTCGCCGGCCAGCGACCCGCGCTTGCGCTTCATCACGTGCGCCGTCTGCCAGGTGCGCAGGACCACCTCGCCCACCCGGCCCATCGCCTGCGCGTCCGAGCCGATCATCGAGATGGCGCCGAGGTCGTGCAGCAGGTCCTCGGCGGCGATCGTCGTCGGCCGGATCCGGCTCTCGGCGAAGGCGAGGTCCTCCGGCACGGACGAGTCCAGGTGGTGGCAGACCATGAGCATGTCGAGGTGCTCGTCGAGGGTGTTCACGGTGTGCGGCCGGGTCGGGTTCGTGCTGCTCGGGAGGACGTTCGGGTGTCCGGCCACGGTGATGATGTCCGGCGCGTGACCGCCCCCGGCCCCCTCGGTGTGGTACGCGTGGATCGACCGCCCGGCGATCGCGGCCAGGGTGTCCTCGACGAAGCCGGCCTCGTTGAGCGTGTCCGAGTGCAGCGCCACGGGGACGCCGTTGCGCCCGGCCACGGTCAGGCAGGCGTCGATCGCCGCGGGCGTCGAGCCCCAGTCCTCGTGCAGCTTGAACCCGCTCGCCCCGCCGCGGAGCTGCTCCTCCATCGACTCCTGCGAGACGGTGTTGCCCTTGCCCAGCAGCGCGACGTTGACCGGCCACGGGTCCATCGCCTCGAGCATCCGGGCCAGGTACCAGTCGCCCGGGGTGATCGTGGTGGCCTTCGAGCCCTCCGCCGGGCCGGTGCCCCCGCCGATGAGCGTCGTGACGCCCGAGCCCAGCGCCGTCGGCACGATCTGCGGGCAGATGAAGTGGACGTGGCAGTCGATGCCGCCGGCGGTGAGGATCCGCCCGTTGCCGGCCATCACCTCCGTGCCGGGTCCGATGACCAGGTCCGGGTGGACGCCGTCCATCGTGTCGGGGTTGCCGGCCTTGCCCAGCGCCACGATCCGCCCGTCGCGGACGCCGACGTCGGCCTTGACGACCCCCCAGTGGTCCAGGACGACGGCGCCGGTGATGACCAGGTCGGGCGCGCCCTCGGCCCGGGTGGCGCGGCCCTGCCCCATCGACTCGCGGATGACCTTGCCGCCGCCGAACACCGCCTCCTCACCGGCCCGGCCGGGGCCGCCGCAGCGGTCCTCCTCGACCTCGATCAGCAGGTCGGTGTCGGCCAGCCGGATCCGGTCGCCGGTGGTCGGGCCGTACAGCTGGGCGTAGCGCTCGCGGGACAGCTCCACCATCAGCCGAGCCCTCCCTCGGCGGTGAGGCCGGGGACGACGCGCGCGCCGGCCAGCGGCACCAGCGTCACGGTGCGGGTGATGCCGGGCTCGAACCGGACGGCGGTGCCGGCGGCGACGTCGAGCCGGTGGCCGCGGGCGGCGTCCCGGTCGAACCGCAGCGCCCGGTTGGTCTGCGCGAAGTGGACGTGGGAGCCCACCTGCACGGGCCGGTCGCCGGTGTTGGTCACCTCGAGCTCGGTCCGCGGGGCTCCGGGCAGCGTCTCGATGACGCCCTCGGCCGGGATCACCTCGCCGGGGATCACGGGATGGGCTGGTGGACGGTCACCAGCTTGGTCCCGTCCGGGAAGGTGGCCTCCACCTGCACCTCCTCCAGCAGCTCGGGGACGCCGTCCATGACGTCGTCGCGGGTGAGGACCGTGCGGCCCGACTGCACGAGCTCGGCGACCAGGACGCCGTCGCGGGCGCCCTCCAGCACGTGGTCGGTGACGATCGCCGTCGCCTCCGGGAGGTTCAGCAGCAGCCCCCTCGCGCGCCGTCGGCGGGCGAGGTCGGCGGCGTAGGAGAGCAGCAGGCGCTCCTGCTCGTGCGGGGAGAGGTGCACGCGGGGTCCTCCGGGGTCGGCGGAGCCCGGACGCTAGTTCCCCGATGTGTCGCGGCGGTTACCGGAGCGGGCGGAAGAACTCCCGGACGTCGGCCACCAGCTCCGCCGGCCGCTCCATCGCCGCGAAGTGCCCGCCGCTGTCGTGCTCGCGCCAGGTCCGCAGGTCGGTCAGCTGCCGCTCGGCCCACGCGCGGGGCGGCACGAAGATCTCGCCGGGGAACATCGACACGCCGCTGGGGACGTCGACCCGCGGCGTCCGCTCCCCCGGCGCCCGCGCCATCTCCCAGTACATCCGCGCCGACGACGTCGCCGTGCCGGTGAACCAGTACACCGAGACGTCGTCGAGCAGCCGGTCGACGCCGAGCACCCCGACCGGGTCGCCGCCGGTGTCGGTCCAGGCGTGGAACTTCTCGAGGATCCACGCGCACTGGCCGGCCGGGGAGTCGGTGAGGCCGTAGCCGAGCGTCTGCGGCCGGGTGCGGTGCTGGTGGCTGTAGGCCGAGCCGTCGTCGCGGAAGGCCCGCATCCGGTCCAGCGCCCGCTGCTCGCGCTCGTCGAACTCGCTCCGGCCCTCCGGCGGGACGGTCACCACCATGTTCAGGTGCACCCCGACCACCCGGTCGGGGTGCCGCGCGCCCAGGTTGGCCGACACGAACGACCCGATGTCCCCGCCCTGCGCGCCGAAGCGCTCGTGCCCGAGCCGGCGCATCAGCTCCGCCCAGGCGTCGGCGGTCCTCGCCGGCCCCCAGCCGGGTGCCGCCGGCTTCCCGCTCCACCCGTAGCCGGGCAGCGACGGGACGACGACGGTGAAGGCGTCGCGCGGGTCCTCGGGGTCGGTCAGCGGGCCGATCACCTCGAGGAACTCGACCACCGAGCCGGGCCAGCCGTGGGTGAGGACCAGCGGCAGGGCGTCCGGGTGCGGCGAGCGGACGTGCAGGGCGTGCACCGGCAACCCGTCGATCTCGGTGACCACCTGCGGGAACGCGTTGATCCGCGCCTGCCGGGCCGGCCAGTCGTACTCCTGGCCCCAGTACCGGCAGACCTCCTGCAGCACGTCCAGCGGGACGCCCTGGGTCCAGCCCTCCGCCGTCGGCGGGTCCGGCCAGCGGGTGCTCCGGAGCCGGCGGCGCAGGTCCTCCACCGCGTCCGCCGGCACGTCGACGGTGAAGGGCCTGACGACGTCGTCCACGAGCGCGACCGTAGCCGGGGTTGACGCCGTCGACGAACCGGTTCTACGGTTCATTACATGAGTAATGAACCCAGGGACCTCGGGGACCCTGGTAGTGGCCGGCACCCCCGGTGAACGAGGACGCCGGCCCGATCTTCCGGCAGGTCGCCGCCCAGATCGAGAACGCGATCGTCGACGGCTCCCTCGCCGAGGAGAGCCAGGCGCCCTCGTCCAACGAGCTCAGCGCCTTCCACCGCATCAACCCCGCCACCGCGGCCAAGGGCCTCAACCAGCTGGTGGCCGACGGGGTCCTCTACAAGAGACGAGGAGTCGGGATGTTCGTCGCCACGGGCGCCCGCGAGCAGCTGCTCAAGCGCCGCCGCAGCGAGTTCGCCGACCAGTACGTCCGCCCCCTGATGACCGAGGCCCACAAGCTCGGCATCTCCACCCGCGAGCTGGCCACCATGATCGACCGCTGGGAGGACGAGCGGTGAGCGACGCCGCCGCCACGCTCACCGACGTGACGATGCGGTACCGGGAGCACACGGCTCTCGACGGCGTCACCACCGGCTTCGCCACCGACGGCATCACCGGCCTGCTCGGCCGCAACGGGGCCGGCAAGACCACGCTCATGCAACTGCTCGCCGGGCACCGGGTGCCCACCAGCGGCCGGGTGCGGGTACTGGGCGCCGACCCCTACGAGGACGACGCCGTCTTGCAGCAGGTCTGCTTCGTCAAGGAGAGCCAGCGATACCCCGACCACTTCCGGGTGCGCGACGCGCTCTCCGCGGCCGCCACCCTCTTCCCCACCTGGGACGAGGACCTGGCCCGCGCACTGGTCGCCGACTTCGACCTGCCGGCGCGCCGGCCGGTCGTCAAGCTCTCCCGCGGCATGGTCTCGGCCGTCGGCATCACCATCGGCCTGGCCTCCCGGGCGCCGGTCACGTTGTTCGACGAGCCGTACCTGGGCCTCGACGCCGTCGCCCGGCAGCTCTTCTACGACCGGCTGATCGCCGACTACGCGGAACAGCCCCGCACGATCGTGCTGTCCACGCACCTCATCGAGGAGATCAGCGGCCTGCTCGAGCACGTGGTGCTCCTCGACGCCGGCCGGGTGCTCCTGGACGACGACGCCGAGCGCCTGCGCGCCTCGGCCCTCACCGTCACCGGGCCCGCCGGGCGGGTGGCGGCCCTGGCGCAGGAGCACGAGCTCCTCACCACCGACGCCCTCGGCGGGTCCGCCCGCGCCGTCGTGCGGCTGTGCCGGCCGGTGGACCCCGGGGACCTGGCCGCGGCCGGGCTGACGGTCGAGCCCACCTCGCTGCAGCAGCTCGTGGTCGCGCTCAGCACGCGTCCCGCCGGGACGCCGTCCGCGGCCGCGGCAGCCCGCACCGCCCGCCCGTCCACGCCCTTCGAGGGAGCCACTCGATGAACCGTGTCCTCGCGGCCGCCCGGCTGCACTCGATGAACCCGCTGCTGACCGTCGGGATCCCCTGGGGCGTCGTGTCGCTCAGCTTCGCGATCAACCTGGCGGTCTGGTCGCTCACCGACGCCGGCACCCAGCCGGGAGGGGGCATCACCGGAGGCGTCGCCTCGCTCTACATCACGGTGCTGGTCGTCTTCGTCCAGTCGGTCACCCAGGTGCTGCCGTTCGCGATGGGCATGAGCCTCAGCCGGCGCACCTTCTACCTGGGGACCGCCCTGGCCGCGGTGGCCGCGGCGCTCGCGTACGGCGTCGCGCTGTCGGTCCTGACGTCGATCGAGGACGCGACCGGCGGCTGGGGGATGAGGCTGAACTTCTGGGCCCCGGGGCAGATGGACGTCGACAACACGGCCCTGCAGGTCCTCGTCTCCGGCGCCCCGATGCTCGCCGCGGCCTTCCTGGGCGTCGCCATCGGCGTGGTGATGAAGCGCTGGGGGCAGTTCGGGATCTGGGGCTTGGTGATCGGCGCGATGGTGGTCTTCGGCGGCCTCGCGGTCCTGGTCTCCTGGCGGGGCTGGTGGGGCGACGTCGGCACCTGGCTCGTCGACGAGTCCGTGCTCACCCTCGCCGTCGCCATCCCGGTGGCCCTGGCGGCCGTGACGGCGGTCCTCTCCTTCATCGGCCTCCGCCGCATCGTCCCCTGACAGCCGACGACGGCATTCCATCCACGGCCCCGGTTCCGTCGTGACGGAACCGGGGCCGTGCGGCATTCCTCCGGGTCCGCCACGTCGACATCGCCCCGGGAATGCAGGAAGGGCCCCGCACCGGGTGGTGGGGGCCCTTCCTGAAGGGTTGTCCGGCGGCGTCCTACTCTCCCACCCCGTCTCCGGGGCAGTACCATCGGCGCTGAGAGGCTTAGCTTCCGGGTTCGGAATGGATCCGGGCGTTTCCCTCTCGCCATGGCCGCCGTAACACTGTGAACGTCGCCCCGGCCCACT
>NZ_JBJGZC010000021.1:0-76543 GCF_054050315.1 Geodermatophilus sp. SYSU D00867
CGCCGCCGACGAGGCAGCCCCCACCACGAGCGCCGCGGGGGGCCCCCCCACGCCCCCCCCCCCCCCCCCCCCCCCCCCCCCCCCCCCCCCCCCCCCCCCCCCCCCCCCCCCCCCCCCCTCCCGTGTGCGGACGGCTAGCGGCGGGAGGACCGCTCGGCCTCGGCCAGCCACTCGCGGCGGGTCTCCAGGTCCGCCCGCGCCCGGGAGATCCGCTTCGCGTCCCCGGAGGCCTCGGCCTTGGCCAGCTGCTCCTCGGCCTTGGTGACGGCGGCCCGCATCGAGGCGACCATCGGGTTCTCCGGCGCGGTGCGCACCCGGCCGGCGGGGGGGGGGGGGGGGGCGGCCGGCGCGCCCCCCCCCCGCCCGCCGGCCCCCCCCCCCCCCCACCCCCCCCCCACCTCCCGCCCCCCCCCCGCCCCCCCCCCCCCCCCCCCCCCCCCCCCCCCCCCCCCCCGCTGCTCGACGGCCTGCATGCGGTCCTCCAGCGAGCGCATCGCGCCGCGCGGCACGTGGCCGATGGCGTCGTAGCGCTCCTGGATCCGGCGCAGCGCGGCCTGGGCGCCGCGCAGGTCGGTCGACGGGTCGAGCTTCTCGGCCTCGGCCAGCAGCTCCTCCTTCGCCTGCTGGTTGGCCAGCTGCTCGGAGTTGCGCGCCTTGTCCGACTCCGCGCGGGCGGTGAAGAAGACGTCCTGCGCGGCGCGGAACTGCTTCCACAGGTCGTCGTCGCCGTCGCGGCCGGTGCGCGGCACCGCCTTCCAGCGGTCCATGAGCGACCGCATCGCGGCGCTGGTCGGGCCCCAGTCGGTCGACGTCGACAGCCGCTGCGCCTCGGCGATGAGCTCCTGCTTGGCCGCGCGCGCCTCGCCGCGCTGGGCGTCGAGGGCGGCGAAGTGCGCGCCGCGGCGGCGGCCGAAGGCGTCCCGGGCGGCCGCGAAGCGCGACCACAGCGCCTCGTCGGTCTTCCGGTCGATCCCGCGGATGGTCTTCCACTCCTCGACGATCGCCTTGAGCCGGTCGCCGGCGGCCTTCCACGACGTCGACTCCGCGGCGATCTGCTCCGCCTCGGCGGCCAGCGCCTCCTTGCGGGCGACCTGCGCGGCGCGGGCGGCGGCCTTCTCGGCGCGCGACTCGGCGGCGGCTGAGTCGGCGGTGTCGACCATCGCGCGGGCGCGGGCGGCCAGCCCGTCGAGGTCGCCGACGGCGGTGGCCGCGGGGATGGTGTCGGCCAGCGCCTGCGCCTTGGCCTTGATCTCGTTCGGGTTGCCGGTGTGCGCCTTCAGCCGGGCCTCGAGCAGCCCGACCTCGGTCGCCAGGTCGTCGTAGCGGCGGGCGAAGTGCGCCAGGCCCGCGGCCGGGTCGCCGGCCTGCCAGGAGCCGACCGCGCGCTCGCCGTCGGCGGTGCGCACGTAGACGGTCCCGTCCTCGTCGACCCGGCCCCACTGCGCGGGGTCCGACGCCGCCTCGGCGGCCGGCGCGGTCACCACCCCGGCGGGCGGCGCGGCCTCGGGGGCGGCGGCCTCGGGGGTCGCGGTCTCGGCGGCGGGGGTCTCGGCGGCGGGGGTCTCGGCAGCGGGGGCCGCGGCGGCGGGGGTCTCGGCGGCGGGGGCCTCGGCCTCGGGAGCGCTCCCGCCCGCCGCCGGGTCGGCCAGCGCCGCCGCGTCGGGGGTGGGCGCGGCGGGCGTCCCGGCCTCCGGGGTGACCGCGTCGGGACCCGCCGTCTCGGGCGTGGGGACCTGCTGCGACCCGTCTCCGGGGTTCGTCGTGCTCGACACGCACCGCAGTGTCCCACGCCGCATCGGCGAGACTGCTCCGGTGAGCAGCAGTCCCGCCGCAGCCGTCCCGGTCGCGTTCTGCCCGTGCCCGCCGCTGCTGCTCCCCGAGGTCGCCGGACGGGCCGCCGCGGACACCGCCGCGCTGCGCGCCGCGTGCACCGACGCGGTCGCCGCGCTGGTGGCGGCCGCACCGGGCCCGGTGGTCATCGTCGGCCCCGACGCGGAGGGCCGGCACGGCCCGGGCGACGCCGGGGACCTGCGCGGGTTCGGCGTGGACGTCGAGGTGCCGCTGGACGGGGAGGTGCGGCCTGGCGGCCGGCGGTTGCCGCTGTCGCTGACCGTCGGCGCGTGGCTGCTGCGCCGCGCCGGGCACCCCGGCCCGCGCGTCGGCGTCGGCCCCGGCGACCTCGCCGCCGCCGTCGCGGAGCTGCCTGGTGCCGGCCTGCTGGTCATGGGCGACGGCTCCGCGCGCCGCAGCGAGAAGGCGCCCGGCCACCTCGACCCCGCCGCCGCGCCCTTCGACGCCGCCGTCGCCGCGGCGCTGGCCGCCGGGGACGCCGCCGCGCTTGCCGCGCTGGACCCGGCCGAGGGGGAACGGCTGCTGGCGGCCGGCGTGCCGGCCTGGCGGGCGGCCGGCGCGCTGCTGGCCGGCCGGGACGTCGCCGCCGAGCTGCGCTTCGACGACGCCCCGTTCGGCGTGGGCTACCTCGTGGCGTCCTGGACGGCCGCCGGGACCACCCCGTGACGGCGCCGCCCGTCGTCGCCGTTGTGGGGCCGACGGCGACCGGCAAGACCGCGCTCGCGGTGACGCTGGCGCAGCGGCTCGGCGGCGAGGTGGTCAACGCCGACTCGATGCAGCTCTACCGCGGCATGGACATCGGCACCGCCAAGCCCGACCTCGCCGAGCGGCAGGGCGTGCCGCACCACCTGCTCGACGTCTGGTCCGTGCGGCAGGCGGCGTCGGTGGCCGAGTACGCGCGGCTGGCGCGGGCGGAGGTGGACCGGCTGCGGGCTCGCGGGGTGCTGCCGCTGCTGGTCGGCGGGTCGGGGCTGTACGTGCGCGCCGTCCTCGACGACCTCGACATCCCCGGCACCGACCCCGCCGTGCGGGCCCGGCTGCAGGCGGAGCTGGAGGAGTCCGGCCCCGCCGCGCTGCACGCCCGGCTGGCCGCGGTCGACCCCGCCGCCGCGGCGGCGGTCCTGCCGTCGAACGGGCGGCGGATCGTGCGCGCGCTGGAGGTCGTGGAGATCACCGGCCGGCCGTTCCGCGCGACGCTGCCCGAGCCGCGGCCGCACTACCCGGCGGTGGTCGTCGGCCTGGACCGCGAGCCCGCCGAGCTCGACGAGCGGGTCGCCGCCCGGGTGGACCGGATGTGGGCCGCCGGGTTCGTCGCCGAGGTCGAGGCGCTGGTGGCCGAGGGTCTGCGCGAGGGCCCCACCGCCTCCCGGGCGCTCGGCTACGCGCAGGTGCTCGCCCAGCTCGACGGCGCGCTCACGGCTGACGAGGCGCGCGAGCGGACGGTGGGCACCACCCGCCGCTTCGTCCGCCGGCAGCGCTCCTGGTTCCGCCGGGACGCGGCGACGACGTGGTTCGACGCCGCCCGCCCCGACCTCGCCGACGCCGTCGGGGCGCTGCTCGCCGGCCGTACGATCGGGCGGTGAGCGACCGGTTCCTCCTCGGGCACGGCACCGAGAACGACTTCGTCGTCCTGCCCGACCCCGACGGGGACCGCTGGCCCGAGGCCCGCCTCGACGCCGCCCTCGTGCAGCGGCTGTGCGAGCGCCGTGCCGGCCTCGGCGGCGACGGCGTCCTGCGGGTCGTGCGCAGCCGGCACGTGCCCGACGCGCCCGCCGTCCTCGGCGACGCCCTCGACGCCTGCGAGTGGTTCATGGACCACCGCAACGCCGACGGCTCGCACGCGGAGATGTGCGGCAACGGCATCCGGCTGTTCCTGCACGCGCTGGTCACCGAGGGCCTGCTCGACCGCGCCGCCTGCGCCGACGGCGTGCTGGTCGGCACCCGGGGCGGCCCGCGGCGGGTCGGCGCGGGCGCCGACGGAACCTACTGGGTCGACATGGGCCCGGCCCGGCCGTTCGGCCGCGGCGAGGCCACCGTCGGCGGCCAGGCGTTCCCCGGTCAGGCGGTGTCGATGGGCAACCCCCACCTGGTCTGCCTGACCGACGCCGACCTCGACGCCCTGGACCTCGGCCGGCAGCCGGACTTCGACGCGGGCCTGTTCCCCGAGGGCGTCAACGTCGAGTTCGTGCGGGTGCTCGCGAGCCCGGCCGAGGGCGCCGACGCGCACGTGCGGCTGCGGGTGCACGAGCGCGGGGTGGGGGAGACCCGCTCCTGCGGCACCGGCGCCTGCGCCACGGCGTACGCGGCGCTGGCGGCGGGCGCGGACGACGCCGCGGTGCGCGGCACCGTCGTCGTCGACGTCCCCGGCGGCCGGCTCACGGTGGACGTCTCCCCGGAGACGACGGTGCTGCGCGGTCCCGCCGTCGTCGTCGCCTCCGGCGAGCTGACCCGGGAGTGGCTCGGCGCCTGACTAGGGGGTGTCCGGGGTGTCGGCGCGCGTCTCGGGCTCGTCGGTCGGCGCCTCGGGCTTGTCGCCGGGGCCCACGTTGCCGGTGCCGCGCGGCTTGCCGGCCCCGGTGTCCTGGTCGGCGCCGCCGAAGGGGTTGCGCGGCACCTCGAGGCCGGCGGGGTCGCGGCCGGGGTCGTCGGTGCCGGCGTCGCTGCTGGTGCTCACGGGAGTTCCTCCTCGGCTGTGGTGTCCGTCCCGCCCTACCCGCCTCCCGGCGGGATGCACCTGACCCGTTCCGGTGTTGTAGGGGACGTATGACGACTGCAGAGACGACAACCCAGGTGACCGGCGCGGCCTCGCGTGTCACGCTGGACGTGATGACGACCGCCCCCGAGAGCACCCCGCTCGACGACGACACGCTCGCCGAGACCCGTCCCGCGCCGGCCGGCCAGTGGGACGAGGACGACGACACGACCGGCTCCTACGCCCTCGAGGCCCGTGGCGCACTGCGCCGGGTCGCCGGGCTGTCCACCGAACTCGCCGACGTCACCGAGGTCGAGTACCGGCAGCTGCGCCTCGAGCGCGTGGTGCTCGTCGGCGTGTGGACCGAGGGCACCCAGGCCGACGCCGACCGCTCGCTGGCCGAGCTGGCCGCGCTCGCCGAGACCGCGGGCTCCCAGGTCCTCGAGGCGGTGAGCCAGCGGCGGGACAAGCCCGACGCCGGCACCTACGTGGGCTCGGGCAAGGCGAACGAGATCCGCGACATCGTGGCCGCGACCGGCGCCGACACCGTGATCTGCGACGGCGAGCTGACCCCCGGCCAGCTCAACGCGCTGGAGAAGATCCTCAAGGTCAAGGTGGTCGACCGGACCGCGCTGATCCTCGACATCTTCGCCCAGCACGCCACCAGCCGGGAGGGCAAGGCCCAGGTCGAGCTGGCGCAGATGCAGTACATGCTGCCGCGCCTGCGCGGGTGGGGTGAGTCGATGTCCCGGCAGGCCGGTGGGCGTGTCGCCGGCGGTGGCGGCATCGGTACCCGCGGCCCCGGTGAGACCAAGATCGAGACCGACCGGCGGCGGATCCGGTCCCGGATGAGCAGGCTGCGCCGGGAGATCACCGGCATGGCCACCGCCCGGGTCACCCAGCGGCAGTCCCGCAGCCGCAACGCCGTCCCGAGCGTGGCGATCGCCGGGTACACCAACGCCGGCAAGTCCAGCCTGCTCAACCGGCTGACCGGCGCGGGCGTGCTCGTGGAGAACGCGCTGTTCGCCACGCTCGACCCGACGGTGCGCCGCGCCATGACGCCCGACGGCCGCGAGTTCACGCTCACCGACACCGTCGGCTTCGTGCGGCACCTGCCGCACCAGCTCGTCGACGCCTTCCGCTCCACGCTGGAGGAGGTGGCCGGCGCCGACCTGCTGCTGCACGTCGTCGACGGCTCCGACCCCGACCCGCTCGGCCAGATCGACGCGGTGCACGTGGTGCTGCGGGAGATCGACGCCGCGGCGGTGCCCGAGCTGATCGTCGTCAACAAGGTCGACGCCATGACCGAGGACGACGTGCTGACCCTGCGCCGGGCGCTGCCCGGTGCCGTCTGGGTCTCCGCGCGCACCGGTGAGGGCCTCGAGCAGCTGCGCGAGGTCGTGGCCGCCCGGCTGCCGCACCCGGACGTCGAGGTCGAGGTGCTCGTGCCCTACGACCGCGGCGACCTGGTCGCCCGCGTGCACCGCGACGGCGAGGTGCTCAGCGAGGAGCACGAGGCCGCCGGCACCCGGCTGACCGCCCGCGTCGACGGCGGGCTGGCCGCCGCGCTCGAGCGGTTCGCCGTCCCGGTCGGCTGACCGCCACTGCACCCAGGGCCGCCCGGGTGCCCGGCTCCGCGCCGGGTGCCCGGGCGGCTCGCCGTTCCGGCCCGCCGAGGTCACGGACGGGTCACGGCCCGGTACCGTGATCCGGTGACCAGCGGCGTGGTGCGGCGCACTCCCGGCGCGCCGGCCGGGCGCCCGGAGCGGACCGCCCGGCCGCCCGCCGTGGTGCGTGCCGGGCGCCCGCCGTGGTGGCTGCTGGTCGTCGCGTTCGCGGTCACCGTCGGGGTGACCGTCGACCTGCTCAGCCGCGGGGTGCTCGAGCGGCTGGACCTCGAGGTCTCCGAGGTGGTCAGCGCCTGGGACCTGCGGAACTCCCCGGCCTACTGGCCGGTCTGGGCGGTCACCCAGATCGGCGGCCGCGGGACGATCCTCATCGTGCTCGCCGCCCTGGTCGGCTGGCTGTGCCTGCGGGAACGGACGCTGCTGCCGCTGGTGCGGGTGGTCACGGCGCTGGCGCTGCTCACCGTCGTCGTCTACGCGTTCAAGTTCGGCACCGGCCGCACCGCGCCCGCCTATCCCGGCTCCTTCTTCCACCGCGACGGCGCCAGCTACCCCTCCGGGCACGTGGCCAACGCGGTGCTCATGTGGGGCGTGGCGCGCTGGCAGGCGGTCGAGTACGGGCTCGGGCCGCGGGTGCAGCGCACGCTGTGGTGGCTGGCCGTCGTCGGGCCGGTGGCCACCGGGATCGCGATGGTCTCGCTGGACTTCCACTGGGTCACCGACGCCGTGGTGGGCGCGGCCGTCGGGCTGCTGCTGCTGGGCGTGGTCCACGCACTGGACGCGCTGGTGCTGTCACGCTGGGCGAGTGCCCGAGCCGGCCGCCCGTCCGCGTAGCGCCGCCCGGCGGGCACCGGCCGTCCTGCTGACCGCGGGCCTGCTCGCCCTCCCGGCGGCCCCGGCCGGCGCCGAGGAGCCGGCCGCCCCGTCGGTCCGCTGCCAGGTGACCGACCCGCGGCTGGCCGAGCTCTCCGGCCTCGTCGACGTCGGCGACCGGATGCTCGCCGTGGTCGACGGCGGGGACCAGGTGGCCGTGTACGTGCTCGACGACGCGTGCCAGGTGGTCGACGTGACCACCGCGCCGGTGGACCCCTACGACCCCGAGGACCTCGGCGTCGGTCCCGACGGCACCGTGTGGCTGGCCGACACCGGCGACAACACCACGGTCCGGACGACGGTCGCGCTCGTCGCGCTGCGCCCCGACGGCGGGACGGCGCTGTACCGGCTGACCTATCCCGACGGCCCGCACGACGCCGAGGCGCTGCTGCTGGCCCCCGACGGCACCCCGTACGTGGTGACCAAGGAGGTGCTCGGGGCCAGCCACGTCTACCGGCCCGCCGCTCCGCTGGTCGACGGCGGCACGGTCGCGCTGGCCGACGTCGGCACGGTCGCGTTCACGCTCACCGGCACGCCGGGCGGTCCCGTGGGCCGGGCCGGTCAGCTGCTGGTCACCGGCGGGGCGGTCGCCCGCGACGGCAGCCGCATCGCGCTGCGCACGTACACCGACGCCTACGTCTGGCCGCTGACCGGTGCCGACGTCCCGGGGGCGCTGGCCGGCGAGCCGGTGCGGATCGCGCTGCCCGAGGCGCCGCAGGGGGAGGCGGTGTCGTTCACCGCGGACGGCCGCGCGCTGCTGCTGGCGGGCGAGGGCGTGCCCGGGGACGTCACCGCGGTACCGGTCCCGGCGGGGTCCGCGCCGCCCGCGCCGGCAGGGTCCGACGCCGCCGACACCTCGCCGTCGGCGCTGCTCGGGGGGGACCCCGCGGGCCTCTCGCCGGTGACCGCGGGCGTGGCCGCCGCCGTCGTCGCGACCGCGCTGGTGTGGATCGGCGGGCGACTGCGCCGCCGCCGGTCCGGTGGTCCGCCCGCCGGCGCCTGAGCTCCGGCGCCGGCGGGGGACCTGCGGCTCAGACCCGCCGCAGGACCGTGACGACGCGGCCGAGGATGGTGGCCTCGTCGCCGGGGATCGGCTCGTAGGCCGGGTTGTGCGGCAGCAGCCAGACGTGCCCGTCGCGGCGCTTGTAGGTCTTCACGGTGGCCTCGCCGTCGAGCATCGCGGCGACGATCTCGCCGTTCTCGGCGGTGGGCTGCTGACGGACGACCACCCAGTCGCCGTCGCAGATGGCCGCGTCGACCATCGAGTCGCCGGCGACGCGCAGCATGAACAGCGTGCCCTCGCCGACGAGCTCGCGGGGCAGCGGGAAGACGTCCTCGACGGCCTGCTCGGCGAGCACCGGGCCACCGGCCGCGATCCGCCCGACCAGCGGCACGTAGGTCGGGGCGGCCGAGCCGTCGGCGGCCGCGGCGGGTGCCGCCGGGGCGGCCTCGCCCGCGGTCTCGCCGGGCAGCCGCACGTCGAGCGCGCGGGGCCGGTTGGGGTCGCGCCGCAGCCAGCCCTTCTTCTGCAGCACCGACAGCTGGTGGGCGACCGACGACGCCGACGACAGGCCGACCGCCTCGCCGATCTCGCGGACCGAGGGCGGATAGCCCCGCCGCTCGATCGAGTCGCGGATGACCTCGAGGACCCGGCGCTGGCGCTGGGTCAGGCCGTCACCGGCCTCCCCGCGGTCGGGGAAGGTGCGCACGGCGCCCGTGCCGTCCGTGCCGGCGCCGCGCTCCGCGGCCGGACGGCGGGTCGCCGTGCCGCCGCCCCGGGTGCCCTGGCCGGTCCCGCTCGTGCCCGCCACGTCTCCTCCTCGCCGGCCGCGTCCCCGCGGCCCGTCCGTCGCCCTCCCGGCCCGGGGGCCGGTCGGCGGGCGGTGCGCCCGCACGGACCGTAGCGCGCCGGCGCCGCAGGTTCAAACGTGTGTTCGAAGGACACGCCGCGCCGCTCTCGCACTCGTCGGACCCGTGCGGTAGACATCCGGACAGACGTTCGATCGAACACGCGTTCGAAGCGTTCGACCCGATCAGGAGGAGCGGTCATGGGCAGCGTGCGGCAGGCAGTGCTCGAGTTCGACGCGGCGGTCCGGGTCCCGTGGCGGCCGCCGCTCCGCGGGGAGGTCGCGACCGCGTCCGCCGGCGCACGCCGGTCCGCGTCCCCGGGTGGCGCCGGCCGGCCGGCGCAGCGCGCCGCCCTGCCGGGCTCCGGTCCCCGCGTCACCGGGCACCTGCGGCCGGTGCCCGACCGTCCCGCCGCGGCTCCCGCGCGCACCGCCGGCCCGGCCGCCGAGGGGCCGCGCACCCGCCGCGACCCGGCCCGCCCGAGCGGGCGGCCGGTGCGCTCGGAGCCCGCCCGGGCCGCCGTCCGCGCGCGGTGCGCACCGGCCCCGGCGCCGGTGCGGCTGACCCGCCGCGGGCGCCGCCTGGTCACCGTGCTGGTCCTCGCCGCCGGCGTCGGCGGCGCCGCCCTCGGCTGCGGATTCCTCGCTCCCGACGACGGCCTGCGCCTGGCCGGCGAGAGCAGTGTCGTGGTCGAGAGCGGTGACACGGTGTGGTCGATCGCCGCGGAGGTCGCCGGCGCCGGCCAGGACGTGCGCGCGGTGGTCGACGCGATCCAGGCGCTCAACGACCTGGAGGGGGCGGTCGTCGTCCCCGGGCAGGTGCTGCGCCTGCCGTAGGCGCTCCGCCCGGCGTCGTCGTCACGAGAAGTGACGAGAGCGCGCCGGTGACTTCGTCAACCCTCCGGGCCCGGTCGTTGACGGTCCGGAGTCATCAGGACACTTACGGTCAGGAGCGTGTCAGCAGCCGTGGACAGCAGCGCAGCGGTGACCTTCCGCTCCCCGCAGGACGTCGAGGTCCTCGTGGACGGCGCCTGGGTGCCGGGCGCCATGCTCGGCTGGCGGCACGACGCGACCGGCGGCTGCGAGGCCCGGGTCCGGCTGCGCGACGCCGGGGTGGCCGTGGGGGAGCAGGACGCCTGGGTGGACCTGGTCGCCGTCCGGCTGCCCGAGCGGCACCTGACGCTGGCGTCCGGCCGCGCGAACGGTGCCGCCGACGCGGCGGGGACGGTCGTGATGCCGGCCGTCGGCCCGCGCGCCGTCGTCCCGGGGGCGCGCCCCGCGCGCCGGGGCGTCCGCCGGCACGGTGGCGACGTCACCGCCGAGCAGCCCGCCGTCGCCCCGTCCGCCGTGGGCCGGCACCGTGCGCCCGGCGGTTCGGGCCGGCACCGCGCGGCGACCGCCGAGATGCCGGTCGTCACCTGCCCGGCCCCGGCCGGCGGTGCGGTCGCCGACGAGCCGGACATGCTGACCCGCCCGATCCGGCTCGGTGACCTGGTGCCCCACCCCCGCGGCGGTCGTCCCGCCGTCCGCCCCACCGCCTGACCCGTCGCCGGGGCGTGTCCCCGGCGGTCCTTCCGGCACACCTCCACCGGCGTCCCCGGGAGGCGCCTGCGCGCCCTCCGGGTGCCCGCCCGCGTCCTGCCGGCTGCGGCCGGGTACACCCGCACGACCCCTCCCGCGCGCCGACACGCGCGGTACCCCGGCGTGTCGTGTGACGGGAGGGGTCCCTGCTCGCGCCTGGTCACCACGGGGTCACGGCCGGATCTCGGTGGAAGAGACACGCGGGTTCTCGTCTTGCAGATGTAGTGGAGCGCGGCCTACTGTCCCCCTACATCTAGTAGTTGCACCGATGGAAGTCCTCCACAGGCCGTCCTCAGGACCTCCACGGGGTGTCCACCGGATGTCCCCAGAGGGGTCCACAGACAGACGCAGGCGGGCGGGTCCGGCAGGACCGGACGAGCCCGCCGGCACGAGCCGCCCGAACCGGGTCCCCGGTCCGGGCGGGTCTTCCGCGGAGGGAGGTGAACCGCAGTGCGCTGCCCGTTCTGCCACAACCCCGACAGCCGCGTGATCGACTCGCGCGAGGCCGACGAGGGGGCCACCACCCGTCGCCGCCGCTCGTGCCCGGCCTGCGGCCGCCGGTTCACCACCGTCGAGGAGGCGGTGCTCGCCGTCGTCAAGCGCAGCGGGGTGAGCGAGCCGTTCAACCGGACCAAGGTCGTCGCCGGCGTGCGGCGTGCCTGCCAGGGCCGGCCGGTCGACGAGGACCAGCTCCAGCAGCTGGCCCAGCAGGTCGAGGACGCCATCCGCGCCAGCGGCGTGGCCGAGGTCCCCAGCCACGAGGTGGGGCTGGCCATCCTGCAGCCGCTGCGCGAGCTCGACGAGGTCGCCTACCTGCGCTTCGCCAGCGTCTACCGCGCCTTCACCTCGGTCGAGGACTTCGAGAAGGAGATCACCGAGCTGCGGGCCCGCCACCACCGCGGCGGCACCCCGCCGCTGCCCGGGCTGCAGATCGAGCCGCCGGCGCCGCGCCGCCGGGGCTCCGCCCGCACCCCCTCCACCGCCCGCGACGGCTGACCGCCGCCCGCGCGACCAGACGTGCGCCGGCAGCGTCGCCGGCCCTCTCAGCACCACCGGAACCGTCAGCAGGACCAGATAGGAACAGGGTGGCTCTCTTCCCCAGCCGCCCGTACCACTCACCGAGGGAGAGCTCGTGACCGAGATCGAGGACCGCCCGGCAGGCCGTACGCGCCGGGCCGCCAAGGCGCCGACCAGGGGGAAGGGCCTGAAGGTCAAGCGGGTCTACACGACCGCCGGCGTCCACCCGTACGACGAGGTGACGTGGGAGCGTCGCGACGTCGTCATGACCAACTGGCGTGACGGCTCGATCAACTTCGAGCAGCGCGGCGTCGAGTTCCCCGCCGAGTGGAGCATCAACGCCACCAACATCGTCACCACGAAGTACTTCCGCGGCGCCGTCGGCACCCCGCAGCGGGAGACCAGCCTGCGTCAGCTCATCGACCGGGTGGTGCTCACCTACGGCGCGGCCGGTCGCGAGCACGGCTACTTCGCCACCGAGGGCGACGCCGAGGTCTTCGAGCACGAGCTGACCTGGATGCTGCTGCACCAGGTGTTCAGCTTCAACAGCCCCGTGTGGTTCAACGTCGGCACGAGCGCGCCGCAGCAGGTCAGCGCCTGCTTCATCCTCGCCGTCGACGACACGATGGACTCGATCCTCAACTGGTACCGGGAGGAGGGGCTGATCTTCAAGGGCGGCTCCGGCGCCGGCCTGAACCTCTCCCGCATCCGCTCGTCCAAGGAGCTGCTGTCCTCCGGCGGCACCGCCTCCGGCCCGGTCAGCTTCATGCGCGGCGCCGACGCCTCCGCCGGGACCATCAAGTCCGGTGGCGCCACCCGGCGCGCGGCCAAGATGGTCGTCCTCGACATCGACCACCCCGACATCGAGGAGTTCATCGAGACCAAGGCGCGCGAGGAGGACAAGATCCGCGCGCTGCGGGACGCCGGGTACGACATGGACCTCGGCGGCAAGGACATCACCAGCGTCCAGTACCAGAACGCCAACAACTCGGTCCGGGTCTCCGACGAGTTCATGCGCGCGGTGGAGGACGGCACCGACTTCGGCCTGCGCGCCCGCCTCGACGGCTCGGTCATCGAGGAGGTCGACGCCCGGGGCCTGTTCCGCAAGGTCACCCAGGCCGCCTGGGAGTGCGCCGACCCCGGCATCCAGTACGACGACACCATCAACGACTGGCACACCAACCCCGAGACGGGCCGGATCAACGCGTCCAACCCCTGCTCGGAGTACATGAGCCTGGACAACAGCTCGTGCAACCTGGCGTCCCTGAACCTCATGAAGTTCCTCAAGGACGACGGGACGTTCGACGCCAAGACCTTCGTCAAGGCCGTCGAGCTGGTCATCACGGCGATGGACATCTCGATCTGCTTCGCCGACTTCCCGACCGAGCCGATCGGTGAGACCACCCGCGCCTACCGGCAGCTGGGCATCGGCTACGCCAACCTCGGCGCGCTGCTGATGGCCACCGGCCACGCCTACGACTCGCGCGGCGGCCAGACCCTGGCCGCGGCCATCACCTCGCTGATGACCGGCACCGCCTACCGCCGCTCGGCCGAGCTGGCCGGCATCGTCGGCGCGTACGAGGGCTTCGCCCGCAACGCCGACGCGCACGCCCGGGTGATGCGCAAGCACGCCGCCGCCAACGACGCCATCCGCCCGGTCGGCGCCGACGACGCCGACGTGCTGCGGGCCGCCACCGCCCAGTGGCAGGAGTGCCTGGAGATCGGCGCGGACAACGGCTGGCGCAACGCGCAGGCCTCGGTCCTCGCCCCCACCGGGACCATCGGCTTCATGATGGACTGCGACACGACCGGCATCGAGCCGGACTTCTCGCTGGTCAAGTACAAGAAGCTGGTCGGCGGCGGGTCCATGCAGATCGTCAACCAGACGGTTCCGCGGGCGCTGAAGAGCCTCGGCTACCAGGACGAGCAGGTCGAGGCGATCGTCGAGTACATCGCCGAGCACGGCCACGTCGTCGACGCCCCGAGCCTGCGCCCGGAGCACTACGAGGTGTTCGACTGCGCCATGGGCGAGCGGGCTATCTCCCCGATGGGCCACGTCCGCATGATGGCCGCGGTGCAGCCGTTCATCTCCGGCGCGATCAGCAAGACGGTCAACATGCCGGAGACGGCGACCGTCGAGGACGTCGAGAACATCTACTTCCAGGGCTGGAAGCTCGGCCTCAAGGCACTGGCGATCTACCGCGACAACTGCAAGGTCGGCCAGCCGCTGTCCGACGCCAAGGCCAGGAAGACCACTGCCGACGGTGGGGCCAAGGCCGAGGTGGAGGCCGCCCCGGTCGCCGCGACGTCGCACCCGGTCCGCCGCCGGCTGCCGAAGAAGCGGCAGAGCATGACGACGTCGTTCAGCGTCGCCGGCGCCGAGGGCTACATGACCGCCGGGATGTACGAGGACGGCAGCCTCGGCGAGGTGTTCCTCAAGCTCGGCAAGCAGGGCTCGACCCTGGCCGGTGTCATGGACGCCTTCTCGATCGGCATCTCGATCGCGCTGCAGCACGGTGTGCCGCTGGAGACCTACATCCAGAAGTTCACCAACATGCGCTTCGAGCCGGCCGGCATGACCGACGACCCGGACATCCGGATCGCCCAGTCGGTGATGGACTACATCTTCCGTCGCCTGGCACTGGACCACCTGCCGGTCGAGACGCGCGCGACCCTCGGCATCTTCACCGCCGAGGAGCGGGCGGCGCAGGTGTCGGGCACCTACGGCGGCTCCGCCTCGACGGCGGAGGTCGTCGAGGAGGAGGAGGTCGACGTCGAGGCGCTGCGCGGCTCGGTGCCGACCGAGGCGCCCGCCAAGCCGGAGCCGGCCGCCGAGAAGCCGGTGAAGGAGGCCCACTCCTCGGCCGAGCTGCTCGAGCTGGTCACGGGCAACGTCACCGACGCGCCGCTGTGCATGACCTGCGGCACGAAGATGCGTCCCGCCGGCAGCTGCTACGTCTGCGAGGGCTGCGGCTCCACCAGCGGCTGCAGCTGACCTGACCGGTCAGCGACGTCCCGCACCAGGCGGCAGGACGTCGGTGACCGATGACCGACCCGTCCACCGGCCCGGTCCCCTCGCGGGGCCGGGCCGGTGGCGTTCCGTGGGTCCGAGGACCGCTGGGAGCGAGGTGGACCGGGTGCTCCGTCCCGCTCGGCTGGGAAGGCGAGCGGGCCGGAGGCTCCGCACGGGCACCACCCACCGCACGGCAGGTCTCCGGCATGACCAGGCGGCGCGCTGGGCCAGCCACGGGTCACCACACGCCGGGACCCGCCGGTCGACCGGGGGTCCGGGGGAACACGCACCGGTGTCCGGCCGCGGATCACGTGCGACGGTGCTCCATCGCTTCCCAGCGGTCACGGACCACCGGAGGCGATCTCGAGTCCGCAGGGAGTCACCATGCCGCTCGACCATGCTGTCCTCACCCGCCTGGCCCGGTCCGTCGCCGGTGAGGTGCTGCGACCGGCCGACCCCGGGTTCGCCGCGGCACGGTCCGGGGCCGTCTGGAACGGCGCCATCACGCGCCAGCCGGCGCTGATCGTGCGGCCTACGTCGGCCGAGGAGGTCGCGCGGACCCTCGCTGTCGTGCGCGAGGAGGGGGTGGACCTGACCGTGCGCGGTGGCGGCCACAGCGGAGCCGGGAACGCCGTGGCCGAGGACGCCGTCATGATCGACCTGTCCCGGATCGCCGGCGTCCGGGTGGATGCGGAGGCCCACCGGGTCCACGTGGGAGGCGGCGCGACGTTGGCCGCCGTCGACGCCGCGACCGCGCCGCTCGGACTGGCCGTGGCCGGCGGCACGGTCAGCCACACGGGCGTCTCCGGCCTCACGCTGAGCGGCGGACTGGGCTGGTTGACGTCCCAGCAGGGGCTGGCGTGCGACAACCTGGTGGCCGCCACCCTGGTCACCGCCGACGGGCGCACCGTGACCGCCTCCGAGGACACGGAACCCGAGCTGTTCTGGGCACTGCGCGGCGCCGGCACCAACTTCGGGATCGTGACCGAGCTCGTGTTCGCCCCGCACGAGCTCAACCCCTTGGCGAACGTGGGCATGTTCTTCTGGCGACCGGACGACGCCCTCGAGCCGCTGCGCTTCCTCCGTGAGTACCTGTTCGACCTCCCGGCCGGGATCACCGGTGCCGTGGTCGGGATGTCCGCGCCGCCGGAGCCGTTCGTGCCCGAGGAGCACCGCGGCGAGCGTGGCGTCGCGGTGATGGTCGCCGGCTGGGGCAGCGTCGAGGAGCACGCCGCGGCGATCCGGCCGCTGCGGGAGCGCGACCCGCTGTTCGAGATGGTCACCCCGATCCCGCACGTGGCGCTGCAGCAGATGCTCGATGACGCCAACCCGTGGGGCATCCGCTCCTACGACAAGGGGCTGAACCTCGACCACCTGGGCGATGACGCGCTCGCGGTCATCCTGGAGCGGCTCCCCCTCATGCGCTCGCCGCTCTCCTACGTGCCGATGTTCCCGCTCACCGGCCGGTACAGCGAGATCTCCGACGACGCGACGGCGTGGGGCAGCCCCCGACGTCCGCACTGGGCGCTGGCTCTCCTCGCCATGGCCCCCGACGACGAGTCCTATGCGGCCGACCGCGTCTGGGTCCGCGACCTCTGGAACGCCTTGCGCCCCTACGCCCCCGACGACGGGACGTACCTGAACTTCGAGGCCGACACCGACGACCGGCGGGTGCGAGCCTCCTACGGGGAGCGCAAGTACCGCCGCCTCGCTGAGCTCAAGGCCGTGTGGGACCCGGACAACGTCTTCCGGCACAACCCCAACATCCCGCCCGCCCCGGCCGGCATCCCCTCGCCCCGCGAGGCCGTGCCGGCGCGGACCGGCGGGACCGTCCGCTGACCCCGGCGGCGCTCGTCGTCCGGCACGTCGGATGGGGATCGTTCCGGACGGCGCTCCACGCGGTGACCGACGCCGCTCCCGGGTCCCGTCCTCCGGGCCCTCCGGTGGGTCCGTCCGGTCAGGGCAGCCGCGCGAGCAGCGCCCGGGCGAACGCCTCGGCCGCCGGGTCGGCCGGCTCGTGCGTCGCCGCGGCGCGCAGCCAGCCCGCGAGCGGCGCGGCCAGCGCGGGGGAGAGAGCCGCGATCCACGCGCCGGTCCCGGCCCGCGCCTCGGCCACGTGCTCGGTGCTCCCGTCGGGGAGGTGTGCGACCACCTCGGGGCGGGTCGCCAGCAGTCCGCCGGTCCGCCAGTCGCCGGGGGTCGTCCGGGCGGCGAGCGCCTCGAGGCGGTCGGCCGCCGTCCGCAGCAACTGCTCGGGGTCCACGGCCGGATGGTGCCCGACGCTGCGACCGGGGGGCCCGGGACCAGGGTCTCCTGCTCCGGCCGGGCGCCGGGTCTCGACTCCCTGGGCGCCGCCGGGCCGGACCATCGCCGAGCGTCTGGACAGCCCACACCCGGCGGCGGTGCACTACCGGTCCGCACAGGAGGCGCCATGACTGCGGAGCACGTCGTCGAGCCCGCCCGCGCCGGTGCACGCGGCGCCGCGGACTCCCTCGGATCCCCTCACGTCGCCGGCGGCACCCGGAGCTGAGGCTCCACGCTCACCGACAGGAGGACGTCCCGTGGACACCTTCCTCTCCACCGACCTCACCGACCTGCCCGAGGCCGTCGCGCCCGAGGTGATCGAGCTGCGGAACGGCGAGGAGCTGCGGCTGCGCCCGGCTCCGGTCGCCAAGCGGATCGGGAACAGCACGGTGCGGATGCTGGCCTACAACGGCTCGATCCCCGGTCCCACGCTGAGGGTCCGGCAGGGCTCGGAGGTCGTCGTGCACGTCGTCAACGGCACCGACCTCGACACCACCGTGCACTGGCACGGGCTGCGCCTGGAGAACCGCTACGACGGCGTGCCGCACGAGACGCAGACCCCGATCCCGCCGGGCGGGGAGTTCAGCTACCGCATCCAGTTCCCCGACCCGGGCCTGTACTGGTACCACCCGCACGTCCGCGAGGACGTCACCCAGGAGCTGGGTCTCTACGGCAGCATCCTGGTCGACCCGGCCGAGCCGGACTACTGGCCGCCGGCGCACCGCGACGTGGTGCTGACCCTCGACGACCTGCTGCTCGAGGACGGCGCGATCGCCCCGTTCAGCCGCACCGAGACCAACTACGCGGCGATGGGCCGCTACGGCAACGTGATGCTCACCGGCGGGGAGACCGACCCGGCGTTCACCGCACGGACCGGCGAGGTCGTCCGGCTGTGGCTGACCGACACGGCCAACAGCCGGGTCTTCCGGGTGGCCGTGCCCGGTGCCCGGATGAAGCTCGTCGGCGGCGACAGCGGCCGGGTGGAGCACGAGGAGTTCGTCGCCGACGTCGTGCTGGCCCCGTCGGAGCGGGCGGTCGTGGACGTGCTGTTCGACCGGGCGGGCGAGTTCGCACTGGAGCACCGCACCCCGAACCGGACCTACCGGTTGGCGACGATCACCGTCACCGGCGAGGTCGCCGAGCCGCCGCTGGCCGAGCGGTTCGAGGCGCTGCGGACTGCGCCGGAGCTGGTGGCCGAGCGGGAGCAGCTCGGTGCGTGGCTGGCCGCGGCGCCCGACGAGGTCCTCGCGATCGTCGCCGAGATGGACGACCGGGCCGCGCCCGCGACGGCGGGACCGGCGACCTACGCCTGCCCGATGCACCCCGAGGTGGTCAGCGACCAGCCGGGGCGCTGCCCGAAGTGCGGCATGAAGCTGATGGCGACCGCCTCGGGCGGGAGCCACGGTCACGACGCGGGCCACGGTCACGACGCGGGCCACGGTCACGACGCGGGCCACGGCGCCGACGCCGCGGAGACGTCGGCGACGGGTCACGACGCCGCGCACACCCACCACCCAGGTCCCGCCCCCGCCGACGGGATCGAGTGGGAGGACGAGATGGCCGAGACGAACCGGGCCACCACCACGGAGACGATGCGCTGGAAGCTGCTGGACCGCACCGCCGGCCGCGACGGGCTCCCCGTCGACTGGCACTTCACCGTCGGTCAGCGGGTCAAGATCCGGCTGGTCAACGAGATGGACTCCGACCACCCGATGCACCACCCGTTCCACGTCCACGGCGCCGGCCGCTTCCTCGTCCTCGCCCGGGACGGGACCCCCGAGCCCAACCTGGTGTGGAAGGACACCGTGCTCATCCCGACCGGTCAGACCGTCGACCTCCTGCTCGACGTCACCAACCCCGGCCTGTGGATGGCGCACTGTCACATCGCCGAGCACATGCACGCCGGGATGATGTTCAGCTTCACCGTGGACCGGGGAGCGACGCCGTGACGGCGCCGACCGAGCCGCTCGACGTCGTCGTCGTGGGCGGCGGTCAGGCCGGCCTGGCGGCCGCCTGGCACCTGCGCGAGCGGGGACTGCGCTTCCTGGTCCTGGAGGCCGCGGCGGAGATCGGGCACACCTGGCGCACGCGCTGGGAGTCGCTGCGGCTGTTCACCCCGGCCGAGCACGACGCGCTGCCCGGCCTGCCGTTCCCGGCACCGGCCGGCACCTACCCGGGCAAGGAGGCGGTCGCCGACTACCTGCGCGACTACGCCGCCGCCTTCGACCTGCCGGTGCGGCTGGACGCGCGGGTGACCGGGCTGCAGCGCACCGGTGCCGGGTTCCGGATCAGCACCGCCGCGGGGACCTACAGCGCCCGGCAGGTCATCGTGGCCACCGGACCGTTCCAGACCCCGTTCGTCCCGCCGCTGTCCGCCGGGCTGGACGGGTCGGTGACCCAGCTGCACAGCTCCGGGTACCGCAGCCCCGACGCTCTGCCCGAGGGGCCCGTGCTGGTCGTCGGCGGCGGCAACTCCGGCTTCCAGATCGCCGAGGAGCTGGCCCGGACCCGGCCGGTGCAGCTGTCGGTCGGCGCGGCGTACCCGGCGCTGCCGCAGCGGCTGCTCGGCCGCGACCTGTTCTGGTGGCTGACCCGGCTGCGGCTGATGCGGGTGCCCGCCGGTTCCCGGCTCGGCCGGCGGATGCAGTCCCGCGGCGAGTTCCTGATCGGCAGCAGCCGGCGGGGCCTGCTGCGGGCGGGTGTCCGGTTCCGGCCGCGGCTGGCCGACGCCGCCGGCCGCACGGTGCGGTTCGCCGACGGCACCAGCGGGGAGGTGGGCGTCGTCGTGTGGGCGACCGGCTACCGGCCCGACCACTCCTGGATCGACGTCCCGGGAGTCCTGCGCGACGGCCGTGTGGTCCACACCCGCGGGATCACCGACGTCCCCGGGCTGTACTTCCTCGGCCTGTCCTGGCAGCACACCCGCGGCTCGGCGCTGCTGGGCTTCGTCGCCGACGACGCCGCCCACGTGGTCGACGCCGCCGCGAGGAGCAGCGCACCCGTACCCGGGCCACGCGGTGCGCCCGACGCGCAGGCGACCCCCCACGACGTCCGGCACTGAACGCCGAGCACCGGGAGGAGACCGCCATGTCCGGCACGGAGGAGGTCCTCGCGTTCCCGGTCCACCCCGGCGTGACGCCGCTGGACCTCATCGGCCCGCTCACCGTGCTGAAGACCCCCGGCATCGGGGGCGCGCGGTACCGCACCGTCGTGGTCGGCGAGTGCGCCGAGCAGCTGGCCACCGACACGCCGCTGGGGCTGCTGCCGGCCGCCACCTTCGCCGAGGTGCCGGACCCGTGGGCGGTGATCGTGCCCGGTGGCGGGGCGAGCACCCTCACCGCGACGGAGGACGAGGCGCTGCTGTCCTACGTCCGCTCGGCCGCCGTCGGGGCGGAGGTCGTCGGGTCCACCGGCAACGGGGCGCTCGTGCTGGCCGCCGCCGATCTGCTGCGCGGCGCGCGGGCGGCCGTGCACTGGGCCTACCGGGAGCCGCTGGAGAAGGTGGGCGCCATCGCCGCCCGGCAGCGGTGGCTCGTCGACGGCCGGCTGCACACCGCCGCCGGCGGCACCGCCGGCATCGAGCTGGCGCTGCTCCTGCTGGCCCGGCTGCGCGGCCGGGCGATCGCACGGCTGGGCCAGCTGTCCGCGGAGTACGACCCGCAGCCGCCGTTCGGCCGGGTGGGGCCGGATCTCGCCGACGACGACCTCGCCCGGACGCTGCGCGACCCCGGTGGCGCCCCCACCGGCGGACCCGCGCCGGACGAGCGGCTCATCGCCTTCGTGCTCCACCCGGGGCTGACCGTGCTCGACCTCGTCGGTCCGCTGCAGGTGCTGACCGTGCTGCAGGGGTTCGCGCCGGGCCACCGCCCCGTGACCGTGTGGGCCCGTCGCGAGCCCGTGCCCACCGACGCAGGGGTGGCGGTGGTGCCCGACCGGACGTTCGGGGAGGTCCCGCACCCGGCGATCGTGCTCGTGCCCGGCGGCGCGCTGCCCACCATCCGCGCGATGAGCGACCCGCGGGTCCGCGACTACGTGCGTTCCGCCGCCGCCTCGGCGGAGCTGGTCACCTCGGTGTGCACCGGCTCGCTGATCCTCGGCGCGGTCGGGCTGCTGGAGGGGCGCGACGCCACCACCAACTGGTTCTACTCCGGGATCCTGGAGCGCCTGGGTGCCACGTACCACCAGCGGAGGTGGGTCGAGGACGGCGACCTGGTCACGTCCGCCGGCGTCTCCGCCGGCATCGACATGGCACTGCACCTCGCCGCCCGCCTGACCGACGAGGCCACCGCCCGCCGGGTGCAACGAGCCGTCGACTACGACCCGCGACCACCCTGGGGCGGCATCGACTACGACCGGATCCCACGTCTCCCCCGCGCCGTGCGCGGCGCGATCGGGCTGACCGCGCCGGTGGTCGCCGGGCGCGCCAGGCGGCTCACCCGCGCCGGACGCTGACCCGCGGTCGGACCGGCGTCGCGTCAGGGAGGGGAGGACGGCGTGACCGCCTCCGGGAGCGCGCCGCACGCGCAGCGCCGCAGGGCGACGGCCGCCTGGGTGCGCGCCCTGCGCGCACCGATCGCCTGGGGCGTGGTGTGGGGCTGCCTGCAGGCCGCGTCGCCGCTGGCCTTCCCCTGGCTCGACGACGCCACCGTCTACTCGATGGGGCTTGTCCTGATCGCCGCGGTCTACATCGGGTTCAGCGTGGCCGACGGGCGGGGCAGGGTCGTCGCCGTCGAGACCGTCGTCGCCGGCGTCTTCGTCGTCGTCGCCGCGGCGGGGGTGACCGGCTCGGCCTGGCTGCTCGTGGCCGGCCTGGCCGGCCACGGCCTGAAGGACCTCTGGCAGCACCGCACCGGGTTCGTGGCCGGCACCCGCTGGTGGCCGCCGTTCTGCGCCGCCGTCGACGCCGTCGCCGCCGCGCTCCTCGCCGTCGGGATCGTGGCCGACGTCCACCTCGGGTGGTGAGCCGGCGCGGTGGTGCCGGCGCTCAGGCCGCGGTCGGCACCGTCCGGGCCAGTGCGGCGGTGAGGGTCAGCCGGAGGTCGAGCAGGTCGTCGAGCGCCTGCTGGGCCGCCTGGCACAGCGTGAAGCCCTCGCCGCTCGGGGAGTCGCGGAACCCGTCGCGGGCGGTGCCGAGCTCCTGGTAGGCGACCACGATGCGGCGGTCGACGTCGGGGACCTGGGGACGAGGGAGCGACACGTCGCCTCCTCCTGCGGTTCGGTGGTGCCGGGAGGGGGTTCCCGGTCGTCCGTGCGGCGCTCTACCCACCCGGGGCCGTGCGCACGCACGTTCCGCCGCGCGGGCACCGGGCACCCGGACGGGTGAACGCCGCCGGGGGAGTGTCGGTGCCGTTCCTACGGTGAGGACCGTGACCCGTCGCACCGTCCCGTCCTGCCCCGACTGCGCCGGGTCCCCGCGCGCGGTCCCGCTCCGCTTCGGGCTGCCCTCCGCGGAGGCGTTCGACGCGAGCGACCGCGGTGAGGTCGTGCTGGGCGGGTGCCTGCTGACCGAGGGCGAGCCGCTGCCCGACCGGGCCTGCCCGCAGTGCCGGCAGCCGCTGTCCTGACCGTCGCGGGTCAGCCGATCCCGCACTCGTCGCGCAGGTAGGCCTCGACGTCGTCGCTCGCCGTGTCCAGCCCGTTCCCTGCCTCCTCCAGTGCCGCGACCGAGTCCGCGTCGGTGAGGTCGAGGTCGGCCACCGCGTCGGCCATCCGGTCCAGTCCGGTCCGCATGGTGTCCCAGTCGTCGGCGATCGCCTCCGGCGCGGTGATGTCCCGCATCTCCTCGGCGAGCTGACGGAAGACGTCGGGGACCGAGGTGTCGCCGCCGGCCTCGTCCACGGCCGCCTCGACCCGCTGGTCGAGGTCGGCTGCCCGGGTGCAGAAGTCCTCCCCGGCCGTGTCCTCCGCGGGGGAGCTGGTCGCCGGGGAGTCGGCTGCGGAGCCCCCGCCGTCGCCCGAGCCGCCGTCGTCGCCGGAGCACGAGGCGAGCAGGACGATGCCGAGGACCGCGGCCACCCCGGCCCGGACAGGACGCAGCTTCTGGCGCATGGAGCGACCGTCCCGCGACCGGCGGCCCGGGGGCAGGGTCGAAGGACCGCTCGGGGCGAGCGGGGTCACAGCGAGCGAGGTCACAGGAGGATCACGGCCGATCGGGTTCCGTTGCGGACGGCGGGCGCCGATGACCCGTGCGGTCACCCGTGGATCCGCTCAGTGACGAGGGACCCGGCCCGGTGGAGCGCCGTCTCCCGGCCGGTGGCCGCGCCCCGCGCTCGTCCTCCTGAACGGATCCCCGCACCACCATGCCCGCCGTCCTCGGCATCGTCGCGTCCACCCTCAGCATCGCCGTCGTCTGGCCCCAGGTCCGGCTCGCCTGCCGGCACGGCCGGACCCGGGGACTCTCGCCCACGGGCAGCTGGCTGGCCGTCGCGCTGAACCTGGCCTGGCTGACGTTCGGCCTGCTGGCGCACGACCCGGCCCAGGTGGTCACCAACGCCGTCGTCGGCGCGGGCAACGCCGCGGTGCTCGCCGCCCTGCTGCTCACCCAGCCGGCGCTGCGCACCCGGCAGGTCCTGGCCCGCACCGCCTCCGGCGCCGCCGGGCTGACCGCCGTGGCCGGCGGCTGCCTGGTCGCGGTGGACCTCGGCGCCGCGCCGGCCGCGGCCGCCGCCGTCCTCGCCTCCGTGGCCGCGGTCGTCGGAGTCGCCGCCGCGGTGCCGCAGCCGCTGGGCCTGCTGCGCGACCGCACGCAGGACGTCTCCGGGCTCTCGCCGGTGCGGTGGTGGCTCGGCGCCGGGTCCTGCGCCGCGTGGACCGGCCACGGCCTCGCGGCAGGGCAGGTGGCCGTGGCGCTGTCGGCCGCGGTCGGGCTCGCGTGCGCCCTCGTCACCTGCGCGGTGCTCGCCTCCCGCCGGACGCCGGCGCCGGTCGTCCCGCTGCCGGTCCGCCGCCCGGTCCGCCCCGCCGAGGCGCGCCCGGTACTGGCCGCCGCGGCCCGAGGACGCCGCCCGGGCGAGGATCGGGCGACGTCCGCACCCACCCCGAGGAGTCGCGTTGAGCCCGAGCCCCGTCGCCGTCACCGGCTCGACCGGACAGGTCGGGGGCCGGGTCGCCCGCCGGCTGTCCGCCGCCGGCGTCCCGCAGCGCCTGCTGGTCCGCGATCCGTCCCGCGCGCCGCGGTTGCCGGGCGCGACCACCGTCGTCGCGCCGTACGCCGACGGCGACGCCGTCCGCCGGGCGCTGGAGGGCGTGGGGACCGTGTTCATGGTGTCGGCGTCGGAGTCCGCCGACCGGGTCGACCAGCACCGCGCCTTCGTCGACGCCGCCGCGGCCGCCGGCGTGCGGCACCTCGTCTACCTGTCGTTCCAGGGCGCCGCCCCGGACGCGACCTTCACCCTCGCCCGCGACCACTGGGCCACCGAGGAGCACGTCCGCGCCCGCGGGCTGCGCTCCACGTTCCTGCGCGACGCGCTCTACGCCGACTTCCTGCCCGGCCTGGTGGGGGAGGACGGCGTGATCCGCGGCCCGGCCGGCGACGGGCGGGTCGCCGCGGTCGCCCAGGACGACGTCGCCGACGCCGCGGTCGCCGTGCTCCGCGAGCCCGCCGCCCATGCCGGGCGTACGTACGACCTCACCGGTCCGGAGGCGCTCACCCTCGCCGAGGTCGCGGCCACGATCACCGCCGTCACCGGCCGCCCGGTCCGGTACCACGCGGAGACCGTCGAGGAGGCCTTCGCCTCCCGCGCCTCCTACGGCGCTCCGGACTGGCAGGTCGAGGCGTGGGTGTCGACGTACACCGCGATCGCGGCCGGGGAGATGGCCGCCGTGAGCAGCGCCGTCCCCGGCCTGACCGGTCATCCGGCCACGCCGTTCGAGCAGCTGCTGCGGGCCGGCGACCGAGCCGCCCGCGCCATTCCGCCGACAGCGGAAGAATTGCGCGAATGGTGAAACGGGACCATTCGGGGGCGCATTCCTGCTGCGTTCCCGATTGACTGCGGCCGTCCGACCCCGGCGGCCCAGGAGGTACCGACCGTGCAGACCCCGACCGGCTCCCCGTCCTTGCACGACGCCGTCGCCGACCGCCTGCTCCGCGAGCGCATCGTCGTGCTCGGCAGCGAGGTGGACGACGACGTCGCCAACCGCCTGTGCGCGCAGATGCTGCTGCTCGCGGCCGACGACCCGCGACGCGACGTGCACCTCTACGTCAACTCACCCGGCGGCTCGGTGACCGCCGGGATGGCCGTCTTCGACACGATGCAGGCGATCGGCTGCGACGTCGCCACCTACGCGTTCGGGACGGCGGCCTCGATGGGGCAGTTCCTGCTGACCGCCGGCACGCCGGGCAAGCGGTTCACGCTGCCGCACACCTGGTTCCTCGTGCACCAGCCCTCGGGCGGGCTCGGCGGCACGCAGTCCGACGTCGCCGTCCAGGCCGAGGCGCTGCGCCGGCTGAAGCGGGACCTCGACGAGCTGCAGGCGCTGCACACCGGGCAGACCGTGGAGCAGATCGAGCGGGACTCCGACCGGGACCGCTGGTTCACCGCGCAGGAGGCCGTCGCCTACGGGCTGGTCGACCACGTCGTCGCCTCGGCCGCGGCGCTGCCCGGCCCGGCGCTGGTCCCCACCGGGTGGGGCGCGCCGTGACCGACTGGCTCACCGCGACCCTCGACGGCGCCCGCGCGGCCGAGCTCCGGCGGTCGGTGCGGCACCACCGCCGGGTCGCCGCCGCGGCCCGCCGACGCCGCGCCCGCCGGCTGGCCGCCCGTGCCGCCGCTCTCGCCGAGCGCTCCGCCGTCCTCGCCGCCCGGGCGGCGCTGCTGTCGCCCGGATCCCGTGCGGATGCGCAGCCGGGGCGCGGGGCGGACCGACGGGCGGTCGTCTGACCTGCGCTCTCCCCTGTAGATGCGTTGCCGCCCACGTCCTGCGGCACCGGCCTCATCGCGACGACCACCCCACCGCCCCACCAGGCGGGGCCGGGAATGTCCCGGCGGACGGTGCGTTGGAGAGGGTGCCGGTCCGGTCCATGCCCCCGGGCCTCACCTCCTGCCGCTGCGAGCGGCCACTCGCCGAGAGGCGGCTGTCGGGCCGGCGCTGCACGATCCGGCCGTCCGGTCCACCAGGACCGGGCGGCCGTCCGCGTCCGGGGACCGGCCGAGGACGTGCCAGGGTGGCGGGCGTGCGTGTCCTCGTCACCGGGAGCTCCGGCCACCTCGGCGAGGCGCTGGTCCGCGTGCTGCGCGACGCCGGGGACGACGTCGCCGGCCTGGACCTGCTGCCCTCGCCGTGGACCGACGTCGTCGCCTCGGTCACCGACCGCGCCGCGGTCCGGGACGCCCTCGCCGGCGCCGACGCGGTGCTGCACACCGCCACGCTGCACAAGCCGCACGTCGGCACGCACGGCCGGCAGGCGTTCGTCGACACCAACGTCACCGGCACCCTGGCCGTCCTCGAGGAGGCGGCGGCCGCCGGTGTCGGGCGGGTGGTGGTCACCAGCACGACCAGCGCCTTCGGCCGCGCGCTGACCCCCGCGCCCGGCGAGCCCGCCGCGTGGGTCACCGAGGCCGTGCCGCCGCGGGTGCGCAACGTCTACGGCGCCACCAAGGTCGCCGCCGAGGACCTCTGCGAGCTCGTCGCCCGCGACACCGGCCTGCCCGTCGTCGTCCTGCGGACCTCGCGCTTCTTCCCGGAGGGCGACGACAGCGACGACGTCCGCAGCGCCTACGCCGACGACAACGCGAAGGTCAACGAGCTGCTGCACCGGCGGGTGGACCTCGCCGACGTCGTCTCCGCCCACCGCGCCGCCCTCGACCGCGCGCCGGCGCTCGGGTTCGGCCGCTACGTCGTCAGCGCCACCACGCCGTTCGGCCGGGACGACCTGGTGCAGCTGCGCACCGACGCCCCGGCCGTCGTCGGACGGCTCTTCCCCGACGCCCCGGCGCTGTACGAGCGGCTGGGCTGGCGGCTGTTCCCGTCGATCGACCGGGTCTACGTCAACGCCGCCGCCCGCGCCGACCTCGGCTGGACGCCGGAGTGGGACTTCCGCGCCGCCCTCGACGCCCTCGCCGCCGGGCGCCCGCCGCGCAGCGAGCTGGCGCGGACGGTCGGCGCGAAGGGCTACCACGCCGTCCCGACCGGCCCCTACACCGCCCGCTGACCGGGGGACTCCAGCACCACGACGTCGTCCTCGTGCAGGCCGGAGGCCACCAGCGTGCCGCCGCGCTCGGCGACCGCGGTGACGAAGCCGTAGCCGGCGTCGGTGGCGCGCAGGTCGTGCACCCGGCGGCCGTCGGCCGGGTCGAACGCCATCACCCAGGCGATCGGCGTCGCCTCCGGCCGCACCCGCTCCGGCACGTTCCACAGCAGCAGCCGCAGCACGCCCGGCAGCGGCAGCAGCCGGTCCAGCAGCGCGTTGCGCGGCGCGGCGATCGCCACCCACAGCAGCCCGTCGCTGCCGAGCGAGGCGTTGTCGGGGAAGCCGGGCAGGTTCTCCACCAGCGGCTCGGTCGTGCCCGCGCGCTCCCCGGTCAGCCAGTGCCGCAGCACCCGGTAGCGGGAGGTCTCGGCCAGCAGCAGGTGCGAGCCGTCGGGCGCCCGCACCAGCCCGTTGGCGAAGCCGAGCCCGGACAGCACCGTGGTCACCGTGCCGTCGGGGTCCCGCCGCACCAGCCGCCCGGTGGCCGAGTGCTCGAAGAAGTCACCGAGGTGGTGCTCGACGTCCCACCGGGTGGTCGACGTCGTGAACCACACCGTCCCGTCGGGCGCCGCGACGACGTTGCTCGCGAAGGTCACCGGCTCGCCGTCGACCTCGGACACCAGCACCTCCACCTCGCCCGAGGCGCCCACCCGCAGCAGCCCGAGGTCGTGGTCGCAGACGAGCACGCTGCCGTCGGCGCGCGGCTCCACCCCGAGCGGGCGGCCGCCGGTCCGGCCGACCGGCGTCCGCTCGCCGGTGACCGGGTCGATCCGCACGACGCTGCCGTCGCGCAGCCCGGTGACCACCAGGCCGGCGTCGTCGAAGAGCACGTCCTCGGGGCCGGAGTCGCCGGTCGGCAGCCGGCGGGCGACGCGCAGCGGCGCGGTCGGGCCGGGGTCGGCGAACGCCGGCGGCGTCCACCGGCGCGGCCGGATGCGGCGGCGGGTGAGCAGCGGACTGCCGACCTGCGCCGCGGCGCGGTCGGGCGTGAGCCGGCCGGCCCGCCGGATCACCGCCAGGCAGCGCCGCTCGAGCAGCCGGACGGCGAGGCCGAAGGAGCGGAACGCCGGGTTCGTCGTCTGCCCCGCCCGGTAGCGCGCCCACACCTGCTGGGCGATGACCGCGACGCGGAACAGGCCGAACGCCTCGTACCAGGCCCACTCGGCGTTGGTGACCCGCTGCCCGGTCCGCGCGCTGTAGTACGCGACCACCTGCTCGCGGCTCATCATCCCGGGCAGCGTCGTGGGCTGGCGGCTGAACCGGCGCATCAGCGGGCCGTCGTCGGCCTGGATCCAGTAGCCGAGCGCGCTGGCCAGGTCCATCAGCGGGTCGCCGACGGTGGCCAGCTCCCAGTCGAGCAGGCCGACCGGGCGGGTGGGGTCGGCCGGGTCGAGGACGACGTTGTCGAACCGGAAGTCGTTGTGCACCAGCGTGTGCGGCCGGTCGGCGGGCTGGTGCTCGGCCAGCCACGCGGTCACCCGGGCGAAGGCGGGCACGTCCCGCGTGCGGGCCCGCGCGTACCGCTTCGTCCAGTTCTCCACCTGGCGGCGCACGTAGCCGGGGCCGCGGTCGAGGCCGGCCAGCCCGGCGGCCCGCACGTCGACCGCGTGCAGGTCGACCAGCAGGTCGACGACGTTGCGGCACAGCCGCGCGACCTGCTCCCGGTCGAGGTCCACGCCCGGCGGCAGCGAGCGGCGGGGGATCGGCCCCTCGACCCGCCGGACGACGGAGAACGGCGTCCCGACGACGGCGGTGTCCTCGCACAGCGCGACGGTGCGCGGCACGTGCGGGAGGACCCGGCCCAGCGCGTCCTGGACGCGGTACTCGCGGGCGACGTCGTGCGCGGTGCCGGCGTGCTCCCCGCGCGGCGGGCGGCGCAGCACCAGGTCGCCGTCGGGGTAGCGCAGCAGGTAGGTCAGGTTGGAGACGCCGCCGGCGAACTGGCGCACCTCGGGGACGGCGGACAGGTCGACGCCGGCCCGCGCGGGGTCGGCGTGCGCGGCCAGCCAGGCGGCGACGGCGGGGACGTCGAAGGCGTCCTCGGCCCGGACCGGGCGCGCGTCGGTGGCGGTCACGAGAGCCGCCGGACGACGGAGAGCGGCAGCACCCGCATCGCGACGCCGATCGGCACCCACGGCCAGGCCGGCACGTACGCCTTCGCCCTGCGCGCCTCGATCGCCTCGACCATCGCGCGCACGCCGGTCCCGGTGTCCACCATGAACCGGGTGGCCTGCTGCACGTGCTCGTTCATCTCCGACCGGATGTAGCCCGGGTACACCACGGACACGTCGACGCCGGGGATGCGCTCGGAGCGCAGCCCCTCGGCGAGTGCCGCCACCCCGGCCTTGGTGGCCGCGTAGGTGGTCGTGCTCCTCCGCATCCCGCGCAGCGCGGACATCGACGAGACGAGCACCAGGTGGCCGCGGCGCTGCCGGCGGAACACCTCCAGCGCCGCCTCGCACTGCGCCAGCGCGCCGACGAAGTTGGTCATCGCCGTCTCGCGGTTGGCGTCGGCGCGGCCGGTGCCGAGCGGGGCGCCCTTGCCCAGGCCGGCGTTGACGACCACCCGGTCGAGCCCGCCGAAGGCCTCGTCGAAGCGGCGGAACACCGCGGGCACGGCGTCGGCGTCGGTGACGTCGAGCGCCGCCGTCTCCACCCGCCGGCCGCTCGCCGTCCGGATCCCGTCCGCGAGGGCGTCCAGCCGGTCGGTCCGGCGGGCGCACAGCGCGAGGTCCCAGCCGCGGGCGGCGAACTGGCGCGCCATCTCCGCGCCGAGCCCGGAGCTCGCCCCGGTGACCAGGACGACACCCCTGCCCGGGCGGGCCTGGGGGGAGGACGGACCGGGACCGGGGGAGGAGGAGGGCACCCGGGCACGCTAGATCCGGCCGGTGCCGGCCCGGTGCCCGGGGGCCCGGCGGCCTCAGGCCCGGACGGCGGGACGCACCTGCGCCAGCACGAAGGCGGCGACGACGTCGTGCACGGCGTCGCGGTCGTGCTCGTTGAGGACGTCGTGCAGGTCGCCCGGGAAGGTGCGCAGCGTCGCCCGCGGCAGCCGCGCGACCAGCGCCCGGGAGTTCTCCAGCGGGACGACCGGGTCGTCCTCGCCGTGCAGGACCAGCGTCGGGACGTCGGGCCGGCCCCGGGTGAGCCCGTCGGCCACCGCGGCCCACGAGCGGACCACCGCCTCCAGGGTCTGCCGGGGCACCGGCCCGCGGTTCACCAGCGGGTCGGTGCGCAGCGCCTCCAGGTAGCCGGGGTGGGTGCTGAACACCTCCGCCGGGTCCGGGGGCTCGACCTCCCCGGCGTCCTCGGCGAGCATCGCCTCGATCACCGGCACGGGGAGGGCGGGCGGGTCGGAGACGACCAGCGCCTCCGCCAGGTCGGGGGACCGCTGGGCCAGCAGCAGCGCGGCCACGCCCCCGCCGGAGTGGCCCGTCAGCACCAGCGGCCGGCCGGGGTGCCGGGCCCGGGCGATCGCGGCCAGCGTGCGGAGGTCGTCGGCCTGGTCGTCCCGGCTGAGCATCAGGTCGCGCGCGCCGTCGCTGCGGCCGTGGCCGATCGCGTCCAGGGCGTGCACGGCGATCCCGTCGGCGGCCAGCCGCCGGCCGAGGGGCGCGTAGAGGCCCAGGTGCTCGCCGAAGTCGCCGTGGTGGAGGACGACGACGGCGCGGGCCTCGCCGTCGGGGAGCCAGGCGTCGTGGTGCACGCGGCCCCGGGTGCCGTCGAAGAAGGGCATCGCGGCCCCTCCCTCCGGGTCGGGCGGACGGGCCCCCGCGCCGGTGATCGTCCTCGCCGTCGCCCCGGTGCAGCCGGGTCCCGCCCCCTCCCGGGGGAGGGCCCGGCGCTGCGTCACCCGGGGCGCCCGGTTCGGCTCCCCGCGTGCCGGGCAGGATCGTCGTCATGACGTATGCCGCAGCCGAGGGACGCTACGACTCGATGACCTACCGCCGGACCGGCCGCAGCGGCCTGGACCTCCCGGCGATCAGCCTGGGGCTGTGGCACAACTTCGGCGACGACGTGCCGCTGGACCGCCAGCGCGCCATCCTCCGCCGGGCCTTCGACCTGGGCATCACGCACTTCGACCTGGCCAACAACTACGGCCCGCCCTACGGCAGCGCGGAGACCAACTTCGGCCGCCACCTGCGCGACGACTTCCGCCCCTACCGCGACGAGCTGGTGCTCTCCACCAAGGCCGGCTGGGACATGTGGCCCGGCCCCTACGGCCAGGGCGGCGGCTCGCGGAAGTACGTGCTCGCCAGCCTCGACCAGTCGCTGCGGCGGATGGGCCTGGACTACGTCGACGTCTTCTACTCGCACCGGCCGGACCCGACGACGCCGCTCGAGGAGACGATGGGGGCGCTGGACACCGCCGTCCGGTCGGGGAGGGCGCTCTACGCCGGCATCTCCTCCTACTCGCCGGAGGACACCGCGAGGGCCGCCGCGATCCTCGCCGACCTCGGCACGCCGCTGCTGATCCACCAGCCCAGCTACTCGATGCTCAACCGCTGGATCGAGACCGAGGGCCTGCTCGACACCCTCGCCGACGTCGGCGCCGGCTGCATCGCGTTCTCGCCGCTGGCGCAGGGGATGCTCACCGACAAGTACCTCGGCGGCATCCCCGAGGGCTCGCGGGCCAGCCAGGGCAAGTCGCTGTCGCCGGACCTGCTCACCGACGAGGCGATCACGCACGTCCGCGCGCTGGGCGAGCTGGCGGCAGAACGCGGGCAGTCGCTGGCGCAGATGGCGCTGGCCTGGGCGCTGCGCGACCCGCGGGTGACCAGCGTGCTCATCGGCGCCAGCAGCGTCGCCCAGCTCGAGCAGAACGTCGGCGCGCTCGAGCGGCGGGACTTCAGCGACGAGGAGCTCGCCCGCATCGACCGGCACGCCGTCGACGCCGGCATCGACCTGTGGGAGGGCGCCCGCACCGCCTGAGTCCGTCGGTGGCCGGGCCTAGCCTCCGCGCATGGACCCCCGGGTGGTGGCGTGGCGGCGGACCGACGAGGACGCCGGGCACAGCCTGGCCCGCGTCGAGCGGCGGGACGGCGGCTGGCTGCTCCACGGCACCGAGGTCCTCGCGGGCCCGGGGACCGTCCTCGCCTGCACGTTCCGCGTGCGGCTCGACGAGACGTGGGCCACCCGCGCGGTCGAGGTCTCGTCGGTGTCCGCCGCCGGAGAGCGCCGGCTGGCCCTGTCGGCGGACGACCACCGCCGGTGGACCGTCGACGGCGAGCGCGCCCCGGAGCTCGACGGGTGTGTGGACGTCGACGTCGCCGCCACTCCGTTGACCAACACCTTCCCGATCCGGCGGCTGGCGGGCCTCGGCGTCGGCGAGGAGGCGACGACGCCGGTCGCCTGGGTCGACGTGCCGGCGCTCGGGGTGACGCGGGTCGACCAGACCTACCGCCGGCTGGGCCCGCTGCGGTGGCGGTACTCCGACGACGCGCACGGCGCCTTCGAGCTCACCGTCGACGGCGACGGCCTGGTCGTCGACTACACCGGCATGGCCACCCGCGTCGCCGGCTGACTCCGCGGCGGCCGCGGACTCACCGGTCCCGGCCGCGCGCCTCCGCCGCCGCCAGGCCCGTGGCCAGGCGGCCGTCCGGGTCGAGCCGTTCCAGGAGCGCCCCGGCGACGTCGGCGAGCTGGCCGACCTGCTCCGGCGTCAGCGCGTCGATCACGTGCTCGCGCACCGTCGCCAGGTGCCCGGGCGCGGTCTCGCGGACCTTGGTCCAGCCGGCGTCGGTGAGCCGGGCGTTGGTGGCCCGCCCGTCGGAGGGGCACGGCGCCCGCTCGACCAGGCCGCGCTCCTCCAGCCGCCGCACGACGTGCGACAGGCGGGGGAGCGTGGCGTTGGTGCGGGTGGCCAGCTCGGTCATCCGCAGCGTGCGCTCCGGCGCCTCGGACAGCATCGCGAGCACGTGGTAGTCGAAGTGGGTCAGCCCGGCGTCGCGGCGGAGCTGGCCGTCCAGCACGCCGGGCAGCAGCTCGACGACGGCGACCAGGCGCAGCCAGGCCCGCATCTCGTCGTCGTCCAGCCACCGGGGTCCCACGACGACATCGTCCCACCCGGGTGCTTGTCGCTTCAACCAACGGGGACTAGGGTCATCGGTTGTAGGTACAAGTGACGTGGAGGCCGCAGTGACCCTCTCCCTCGACCCGGACCTGGTGTCCCCGGTCCCCTCGGCGACGGTGCGCACCCGGGTGACCGTGCCGCTGCGCTTCGCCGACGGGTACGCCACGACGGCCGAGGTGGTGACCTTCGACGGGCTGGCCGACGGCCGGGAGCACCTGCTGCTGGGTCTCGGCGACTGGCGCGGCGCGCTGACCCGCTCGGCGGCCGGCGGGCAGGCGCCGCTGGTGCGCCCGCACAGCGAGTGCCTCACCGGCGACGTCCTCGGCTCGCAGCGCTGCGACTGCGGCCCGCAGCTTCGCGAGGCCGCCGAGCGGATCGCGGACGAGGGCGGCTTCCTGCTGTACCTGCGCCAGGAGGGCCGCGGCATCGGCCTGTACGCCAAGCTCGACGCCTACGCGCTGCAGGACGCCGGCCTGGACACCTACGAGGCCAACCGGGCGCTGGGCCGCGGCGAGGACGAGCGCGACTACACGGCCGCCAC
The DNA here is from genome assembly GCF_054050315.1 of Geodermatophilus sp. SYSU D00867. NCBI lineage: Bacteria > Bacillati > Actinomycetota > Actinomycetes > Geodermatophilales > Geodermatophilaceae > Geodermatophilus > Geodermatophilus sp. SYSU D00867. The sequence continues at coordinate 33,607 of NZ_JBJGZC010000021.1, forward strand.
GCAGATGCTGCAGGCGCTCGGCGCCGACCGGGTCAGGCTGCTGTCGAACAACCCCGACAAGGCCGCGCAGCTCGAGCTGCTCGGCGTCGCGGTCACCGAGCGGGTGCCCACCGGCGTCCACCTGTCGGCGGCCAACGCCCGCTACCTCGCCGTCAAGCGCGACCACACCCAGCACACCCTGGACCTGCACACCCTGGACCTGCACACCCTCGACCTCCCGCTGGCGGGCTGACCCGTGCACCCCACCGCCGCCGCGGACGCGCTCGTCGACCCCCGGCACCCCTTCGCCGCGCACCTGCGGCACGTCGCCGGGCTGGGGCAGCACCGCCCCTGGACGCCGGACGACGGCCCGCTGCCGGCGCTCTACCTCAGCCACGGCGCGCCGCCGCTGTTCGAGGACGCCGCCTGGATGCGCGAGCTGGCCGCCTGGGCCCGGGCACTGCCCCGGCCGCGGGCGGTGCTCATCGTCAGCGCGCACTGGGAGTCCGACTCCCTCGGCATCACCAGCACCGTGCCCACCGAGCTCGTCTACGACTTCGGCGGGTTCGACCCGATGTACTCGCGGATGCGCTACGACACCCCGGAGTCCGGCGAGCTGGCGCGGCAGCTGCTCGCCGTCCTGCCGGAGGCGGCGCACGTGTACGAGCACCGCGGCCGGGGCCTCGACCACGGCGCGTGGGTGCCGCTGAAGGTCATGTACCCGGAGGCCGACGTCCCGGTGCTGCAGCTGAGCCTGCCGACGCACGACACGGCGACGCTGCTGGCGCTGGGGGAGCGGCTGCGGCCGCTGCGCGAGCAGGGCGTGCTGGTGGTCGGGTCGGGCTTCATGACCCACGGCCTGCCGTACCTGACCCGCGAGATGCTCGGCGGCGCCGTCCCCGGCTGGTCGGCGGACTTCGACGCCTGGGCCGCCGACGCGCTCGCCCGGGGCGACGTCGAGGAGCTCGCCCGCTTCCGGCTCCGGGCGCCCGGCCTGCGCTACGCCCACCCGACGGTCGAGCACTTCACGCCGCTGTTCGTCACCCTCGGCGCCGCGACCGATCCGACGGCCGGCGTCACCACCGCGATCGACGGCTTCTTCATCGGCCTCGCGAAGCGCTCGTTCCAGGTGGCGTAGCGCCCGGTCGTCGCCGAGTGGCCGGTCGCCGGGGTCATCGGGCACCGGAGACCCCCGTCGCTGACCACTCGCGCACCCGGTGTCGACCTGCTGCCGTCTCGGCGCCCCGGAGACGGCAGCAGGTCGTCGACCGGCGGGGTCAGGCCCGCTGGGCGCCCAGCTCGGCGAAGGTGTCGGCCACCCAGTCGGCGATGAAGGTGCTCACGAACGGCAGGTGGTCCAGGCCGATGTGCTCGGTCGCGCCCTCCTCGGGCGTGAACACCCGCAGCTCCCGCTTGGGCGAGTTGACCGCCTGGTCGTGGGACCGGTGCGCCATCTCCAGCGGGATCTGCCGGTCGTTGGCCCCGTGCGCGACGAGGAACGGCACGCGGATCCGCTCGACGACGCCCTCGAGGGTCACCTGGTCGGCGAAGTCGAGGAACGCGTCGAGGTGGTCCTCGTCGCCGTCGACGCCCCACACCCACAGGACGTGCTCCCAGTAGTGCGGCACCGGCCGCTCGCCCTCGCGCTGACGGCGGCGCCGCTGCACCGCGCCCCAGTCGTGGTTGGCGCCCCACGCCACGCACAGTGCGAACCGCGGCTCGAACGCGGCGGCCCGCGGGGCGTAGTAGCCGCCCAGCGACCAGCCGACGATGCCGATGCGGGAGGCGTCGACGTCGGACCGCTGCTCCAGCCAGTCGACGGCGGCGCCGGCCCACGCCTCGGTGTCGACCCGCGCGGTGAGCCCCTGCAGGCGCAGCGCCTCGCCGGTGCCGGGCTGGTCGAGCATCAGGCAGGAGATGCCGCGCGCGGCCAGCTCCTCCCAGTGGTTCGAGGCGTACATGTGCTCCTTGGTGGAGTCCAGCCCGTTGACCAGCACCACCACCGGGACCGGGCCGTCGTCGGCGGCCGGCGCCTGGGAGAAGTAGGCCGGCAGCGTCGTCCCCTCGTAGGGGACCGCGACGCGGGAGACGCGCGGGCTGTGCGTGTCGAACGCCTTCTGCGCGATCTCCAGCATCCGCCGGTAGGTGGGCACCCGGTTCGGGTCGGAGTGGGCGAGCATCCGCTCGGCCTGCGCGAGGTAGTTGCTGGCGCGGAACCACAGCTGCCCGGCGGTGCGCACGTGCCCGGCCTTCTCGGCCGCCTCCGCCTGGCCGACGAGCTGGTCGGTCAGCGCGGTCCAGGCGCGCAGGAAGTCCGGCGTCCCGGCGTCCTCGCCGGCGTTCGCGGCGTCCTTGATCGGCCGGCAGGCGCGGTCGACCTCGTCGATGAGGCCGCCGGAGTTCAGCGTGGCGACGACGCCGAGGTTCCAGGTGTAGGGACCGGTGGGGAAGTACTCGAACACGGGGCGGTTCCTCTCAGGATGCGGCCGGCGCCGCGGCGGACACGGCGTCGCTGATCGACTTCACGCCGCCGTGGGCGGTCATCCCGCCGTCGACGGGGATCTCGGCGCCGGTGATGAACGAGGCGCCGTCGCCGAGCAGGAAGGCGACCAGCGGCGCCACCTCGTCGACGGTGCCGGTGCGGCCGAGCGGGGTCTCGGCGACGTTGGCGGCGCGGAAGGCCGGCGCCGCCGAGGCGGTCATCGGCGTCTCGACGTAGCCGGGGTGGATCGTGTTGACCCGGATGCCGCGCGGGCCGAGCTCCAGGCAGGCCGCCTTGGCCAGCCCGCGCAGCGCCCACTTGGACGCGGTGTAGGCGACCGGGAAGTGCCCGGTCAGCGCGGCCACCGAGCCGACGACGACGACCGAGCCGCCGCCGGTCATCAGCGGGGTGAGCGCCTGGATGCCGAGCAGCGTCCCGGTGACGTTGACCTCGCACACCCGGGCGAGGTCGGCGGGGTCGAGGTCGGCCAGCCGCGCCCGCCAGGTGACCCCGGCGTTGGCGACCAGCCCGTGCACCCGGCCGTGCTCGGCGCGGAGGTCCCCGGCCAGCGCGGCCCAGCCGGCGGCGTCGGTGACGTCGAGCCGCCGGTAGGCCGCCCCGCCGAGGTCCTCGGCGGGGCCGTCCTGCACGTCGGTGGCGACGACGGTCGCGCCCTCGGCGGCCAGCAGCCGGGCCTCGGCCGCGCCCTGCCCCTGGGCCGCGCCGGTGACGACGACGACCCGGCCGGTCAGGCTCACGCCGGGCGCTTGCGGGTGCGCGGCCGCGGCCGGGCGGCCGGCACCGGCGGCAGGTCGACGCCCTCGACCACCCGGTTGCGGATGGTGCCGATGCCCTCGACGGTCATCTCCACGACGTCGCCGGGCCGCAGCGGCGGGGGAGCGGCCTCGCCGCGGCGGCCCCACAGCTCGGCCAGGCAGCCGCCGTTGCCGCAGGTCCCCGAGCCGAGCACGTCGCCGGCGCGGACCTCGGTGCCGCGGGAGGCGTAGGAGACGAGCTCCTCGAACGGCCAGCCCATGTTGGACAGCAGGTCCTGGCCGACCTCGGTGCCGTTCACCGACACCCGCATGTCCAGCGCGAGGAAGCCCTCGTCGTCCCGGAAGGGCTCCAGCTCGTCGGCGGTGACCAGCCACGGGCCGAGCGTGGTGGCGGAGTCCTTGCCCTTGGCCGGGCCGAGGTTGACCTTCATCTCCCGGGCCTGCAGGTCGCGCGCGGACCAGTCGTTGAGCACCGTGTAGCCGAAGACGTGCTCGCGGGCCTGCTCCGGCGTCAGCGAGGCGCCGTCCCGGCCGACGACGACCGCCACCTCCAGCTCAAAGTCGAACCGCTGCGAGCCCGGCGGCACCGCGACGTCGTCGTGCGCGCCGACCAGCGCGTACGGGTTGGTGAAGTAGAACGTCGGCGCCTGGTACCACTCGTCGACCACGCCGGCGACGCCGTCGATCGCCTTGCGCACGCCTTCGACGTGCTCCTCGAACGCGACGAAGTCGCGCACGGTCGGCGCCTCCAGCGGCGGCAGCAGGCGGACCGACCCCAGCGGCACGGCCGGGCCGCGCAGCGCCTCCTCGCCGGCCGACAGCGCGGCGGGCAGGCCGGCGCGGACCAGGTCGAGGACCGTCGTCCCCTCCGGCAGGGCGTGCAGGCCGGCCGTGCCGTCGGGGAGGTCGCTGACGACGCCGGCCCGCACCGCGCCCCCGGAGGACCAGGTGGCGAACCGCATCAGACCGGGGGAGCGACGAACAGACCCTTGTCGGGGTCGTTGAACGACTTCCTCGCGACGAACTCGTTCATCGCGTTCGCGGTGCCCCACTGGTCGCTGACCTCGGGGTTGCTGAAGTCGTAGACGTGCGGGTGCCAGGTGTCCTCGTCGAGGACCTCGAGCTCGGTCGTGTACTCGACGGTGTTGCCGTGCGGGTCGAGGAAGTAGGAGAAGGTGTTGTTCCCGGCCAGGTGGCGGCCCGGGCCCCAGATCTTCTCCACGCCTTGGCGCAGCAGCCGGCCGGTGCCGCGCATGTACTCGTCGAGGCCGCGCAGCTCGAACGAGGCGTGGTGCAGCGAGGCGTGCGGACCGCGGGCGATCGCCATCGAGTGGTGCCAGGCGTTGGTCCGCATGAACCACATCATGTTGCCCATCCGCGGGTGCATCAGGGTGTCCGACAGCGAGAACGCCAGGTGCTTCTCGTAGAAGGCCAGGGTGCCCTCGGGGTCGGCGGAGTTGACGACCACGTGGGACAGCCGCACCGGGATCGACTCGCCCTCCTCGACCGCGCGGTGCTGCCGCACGGCGACGTCGGCGCTGACCTCGATCGTGCGGCCCTCGTTGTCGAAGAACCGGAAGCCGTAGCCGCCGCCGGGGGTCTGCAGGTCGGTCGGCTCGTGCACCAGCTGGACGCCGTCGCGGGCCAGGTTCCCGGCCAGGGTGTCGACGTCGGCCCGGTCCTTGGCGCCGAAGCTGATCAGGTCGATCCGCTTGTCGGTGGCCTCGCGCAGCCGGACGACGTACTGCTCCGGGCTGCCCTCGGCGGCGAGGAAGGCCAGGCCCGAGTCGGAGTGCTCGGCCGTGAGGCCCCAGGTGCCGGAGAAGAAGTCGAGCTGCTTGGCGAAGTCGGGCACGGCCAGGTCGACGTGCCGCAGGTGGGTGATCAGGCGCTGGGTCATGGGGTCTCCCTGGGTTACGCGGGCTGGGCGACGAGCTGGGCGATCGAGCGCATGAGGCCCGGGATGTCGCCCTGCACGTGGTCGAGCTGCCACTGGGCGAGCTGGTTGGAGGCGTCGACGACGGTCTTCGCGCGGTCGAAGCGGCGGGCGGTGAAGGCGTCCCACAGGTCCTGGTCCAGCGCGGACCGGGTGAGCAGCAGGTCGGTGAGCGCGTAGGCGTCCTCGAGCGCCTGCGCGCCGCCCTGGGCGATGGTGGGCGGGCAGGTGTGCGCGGCGTCGCCGACCAGCACCACCCGGCCGCGGTTCCACGGGGCGGGCAGCACGTGGGTCTCGAACCAGGTGTAGTTCACCCGGGACGGGTCGGTGAGCGTCTCGCGGACGTCGTCCCACGGCCCGTGGTAGGCCGCGGCGAGCTCGCGCATGGTGGCCAGCTGCTCCTCGGGCGTGAGCGTCGAGCGGTCCTGCGCCGGCTCCACGATGTAGGCGTAGAGCGAGTCCTCCCCGGTCGGGCAGTAGCCGGCGATGAACGACGGCCCGCCGTAGTACAGGTCGGTGCGGGTCACGCTCGCCGGCCGCGGGCCGAACGCGCGCCAGATGCCCATGCCGACCGGCCTGGTCTCCAGCTCGATGCCGAGCGCCCGGCGGGTCCACGAGCGCAGGCCGTCCGCGCCGACGACGAGGTCGTACCGGCCGGTCGAGCCGTCGGCGAAGGCGACGTCGACGCCGGTCGCGTCCTGGCGCAGCTCGGTGTGCGTCGTCCCGAACCGGACCTTGACGCCGACCTCGGCGGCGCGGTCGGTGAGGATGCGCGCCAGCTCCGGGCGCGACATCCCCATGACGGCGGGCAGGTCCGGGCCGCCCGTCTTCGCGTCGGGGACCTCCGCGACGACGGTGCCGGCCGGGTCGGGCGCCCGGATGCCGGTGACGTCGAAGGCGTACCCGGCGGCGGACACCCGCTCCCACACGCCGAGGGTGCGCAGCTCGCGCAGCGCGTTGCCCTGCAGCGTGATGCCGGAACCGAGGGCGGTCACCTCCGGCTTGATCTCGACCAGCTCGACGGCGACGCCGGCCTCGGCCAGGCGGATGGCGGTGGCGGCGCCGGCGAGGCCGGCACCGACCACCAGGACGTTGCTGACGGCGGGCATCGGGGGCCTCCTACTTGACGGCGATCGGGTTGACGGGGGCGCCGACGGCGCCGGTCACGGGCAGGGGGGCGGCGGCGAGGAAGAACTCCCAGACGCCGTCGGCGGCGCAGTCGGCCGCGAGGGCGTCGAGGTCCCACAGCTCGCCGAGGAACAGCCCGGTGTTCGGGATGCACACCTGGTGCAGCGGCTGGAAGGCGACGTCGAACTCGTTGGGCCGCACCTCGAAGCCCCAGGTGTCGGTGGCGACGCCGGCGATCTCGGTGGCGTGCAGCCAGTCGGCGGTGGTGAAGCTCAGGCCGGGCGCGGGGCCGCCGGCGTAGTCGCCCCACCCCTGCCCGGCGGCGACCGAGCGGCGGGCCCGGGTGAGCTGGCCGGTGCGCACCAGCAGCAGGTCGCCGCGGCCGACCCGGGCGGACCCGCCCTGGGCGGCGATGGTGGCCTCGAGGTGGTCGGGGGTGATGGCGAAGCCGTCCGGCAGCTCGCCGTCGGTGTCGATCGCGCGGCCGACGTCGAGCAGCACGCCGCGGCCGGCGATCCGGTCGGCGACGGTCTCGATGCCGGTGACGGCGTCGCCGAGGCTGGTGACGACGTCGCCGGCGCGGCGGCCGTTCCAGGCGTTGCCGTGGTCGAAGATGTGGCCCAGGCCGTCCCACTGGGTGGAGGCCTGCAGCGGCATCGCGATCACGTCATCAGCGCCGCCGATGCCGTGCGGGAAGCCCTGCACGCCGCGCTCGGCGTCGGTGCCGGTGTCGAGCATCGTGTGCACCGGGTTGGTGCGCCGGCGCCAGCCCTTCTGCGGGCCGTCGGCGTCGAACCGCTGCGACAGCGAGAAGCTCACGCCCCGGCGCACGAGCGCGGCACCCTCGCGGCGCTTGTCCTCGGTGAGGAAGTTGAGCGTGCCGAGCACGTCGTCGGCGCCCCAGCGGCCCCAGTTGGAGCACCGCTCGGCAGCGGCCTTGATCGCCGTCTCGGGGTCGGTGCGGTCGAGCTCGGCGGGGTCCAGCCAGGTGCGGTCGGGCACGGTCGCGTCTCCTTCGTCGTGACGCGGACCACGGTCCGTCACCCCGGGTGGGGGAGGGAAGACGAGATGTCTGATGGGGGTCATAGACGGCGCCGATACCGTCGGCGTCGTGAACCTCGCGAGCCTGGACCTCAACCTGCTCGTGTCCCTCGACGCCCTGCTCCAGCAGCGCAGCGTCACCCGGGCCGCGGCGCAGATGGGGCTGTCCCAGCCGGCGCTGTCGGCGTCGCTGGCCCGGCTGCGCCGCCACTTCGGCGACGAGCTGCTCACCCGGGTCGGCAACGAGTACCGGCTCACCCCGCTGGCCGTGCAGCTGCGCGAGCTGGTGCGGGTGGCGCTCAGCGGCGTCGAGCGGGTGTTCACCGCCCAGCCCGGGTTCGACCCCGCGTCGTCGACCCGAGAGTTCTCCGTGCTGGTGAGCGACTACGTCGTCGTCGTCCTCGGCGACACCATCGCCGCGCTGCTCGCCGAGGAGGCGCCGCACACCCGGCTGCGGCTGACCCCGCACTCGCCGGCGATCGTGGAGACCGCGTCCTCGGCGCTGCTCACCACCGACCTCATGCTGCTGCCGCACGGGTTCGCCGCCGACCTGCCGCACCGCGACCTCTACCGCGACGAGTGGGTGTGCGTGGTCGCCGCCGACAACCCCGTGACCGAGCGGGGGCTCACCGTCGAGGACCTCGAGGAGCTGCCGTGGGTGGCGACCTACCACGGGCAGACGGCGTCCACCCCCGCCGCGCGGCAGATGCGCCAGCTCGGCATCGAGCCGCGGGTGCAGGTGGTCAACGAGAGCTTCCTGACCGTCCCGGCGCTGGTGGCCGGCAGCGACCGGATCGCGCTGCTGCAGCGCCGGCTGGTCGACCTGCTGCCGCTCGGCTCGGGCATCCGGGCGCTGCCGCCGCCGTTCGAGGCCGGGCCGCTGGTCGAGGCGATGTGGTGGCACCCGGTGTACGACGACGACCCCGAGCACCGGTACCTGCGCGACGTCGTCTCCCGGGCGACGGAGCTCGCCGTCCCACCGGGCGGGCGGGAGGGCATCGACCTGGCTGATACGGCACCCCGGGAGAAGTGATCTCCGCTCCGGGCGGGCGGTACCGACACCCGCCGTCCCGTGACGCCGGTCACGGGACCGGCGCCCGTCCTCCCCGGAGACGCCCGTGTCGGTCCACAACGCCGGACCCCTCACCGACGAGGTGGCCGTCGACCCCGCCACCGGCCGCCCGGCCGGCCGCGCGCAGGCCCCGGTCCTGCCGTGCATCCAGGACGCCTTCGCCGGCACGTCGGGCGTCGAGACGCTCACCCCGGTGGTGCTCACCGCGCCGGCGCTGGTCATCGGCCTGACCGCGAGGGTCGCCGGCCGGATCGTCGACCGGGTCGGGCGCGAGCGGCTGCTGGTCGGCGCGCTGCTCGCCGACTACTCCTCGGGCCCGCGGCAGGAGCGCTGCTCCGGCCTGCAGGTCGTGTTCACCACCGTGGCCGCCTGCTGTTCCTCGCCCTCGGCGGCGCGCCCGGGTCGCACTCGTGGCGGACGCCGTTCCGGCTCTCCGCCGTCAGCCTGCCGCTGGCCGTCGCGGCGGCGCGGTTCGTCCGGCAGCCCACCCCGGCCGCGCGCTCGGAGAGGCTGCCCGCGCTGCCCTGGGCCCGGCTGGCCGCACCGGTCGGGGTCACCCTGCTCGGCGGGCTGGTGTTCCGCGTCCTGGTCGTCGAGCTGTCGTTCGAGCTCGACGCGATCGGCGTGACCGCCACCGGCACCATCGGAGCGGTCGGCGCGATTAGCTCGCTCGGCACCGCGGTGGCCGCGCGCACCGACCGGCCCGCCCCGGCACCGCCCCCGCACCCCTGGACCTCCGGGGTGCGGGGGCGGTGCACTGGGCGCCCCGCGCCCGAGGAGGTCCCCGTGGACGTCACCGTCGTCTCCGTGCCCGTCACCGACCAGGACGCCGCGCTGCGCTTCTGGACCGGCCAGGTCGGCCTGGCGGTGCTGCGCGACGCGGAGTTCGCACCCGGCATGCGCTGGGTGCAGGTGGGCACGCCGGGCTCGGGCACCTCGCTGACGCTGGTCACCTGGTTCGACCGGATGCCGCCGGGCTCGCTGCAGGGCCTGGTGTTCGAGGTCGACGACGTCGACGCCGAGTACGCGCGGATGGCCGGTGCGGGCGTCCCGTTCGAGGGGCCGCTGACGACCGAGGCGTGGGGCCGGCAGGCGGTGTTCGCGGACCCGGACGGCAACCGGTTCGTGCTGAGCAGCCGCGCCCGGGTGCCGGCCTGAGGCTCAGCGGCGGGTGCGCTCCCGCATGCCGAGGGCGGCGGTGACGAGCAGGAGCCCCAGGCCGACGAGGACCAGCCAGAACAGGCCCTCGACGACCCACCCGACGATCGTCACGACCAGCCAGACGACCAGCAGCAGACCGAGCAGACGCAGCACGGGGACCTCCGGGGGACGGCTGTGGCCAGCCTAGGCCCGGACCGGGGCAGGATGGCCGGGATGGACGACGACCCGTGGGACCTCCTGCTCGCCGGCCTGCCGCCCGCCACCGCCGACCTCGTCCGCGCCGCGGACGCCCTCGTCCGCGAGGCCGACCCCGGCGTCGTGCGGGTGGTGTGGCCGCGCCAGCGCACCGTCGGCTACGGCGTGGGCCCGCGGAAGAACTCCGAGCACTACGCCTACCTCGACGTCTACGACCGGCACCTCAACCTCGGCTTCAACCGCGGCGCGGCGCTGGCCGGCGCCGGCCTCGACGGCGGGCTGCTCGAGGGCACGGGGACGTCGTTCCGCAAGGTCGCCGTCCGGGACGCCGCCGTCCTCGCCGACCCGCGGCTGCCCGGCCTGCTGCGGGCCGCCCGCGAGGAGCGGCTGGCCGCGCTCGGCCGGTGAGCGGTCCTACTCGCGCAGCAGGGTGACCTCCTCCAGGTCCATCTCGTGCTGCACGCGCCGGAACACCTCGTCGTCGATGCGCCGCGCGTCGCGGTACCGGACGAACACCTCGCGCTCGGCCTCGAGCATGGCCCGGCGCATCCGCCGGTAGACCGCGCTCGGCGTCTCGCCGCCGCCGGCGACGGGGCCGCCGAGCCGCTCCCACGCCGCGTTGGTGCGCGCCTCCATCCGCTGCCGCAGCTCGGCGACGGTGGCGGCGTGCAGCGGGTCGCCGTCGTCGAGGCTGTCGAGCCGGGCCACGGCGGCCCGGCCGGCGTCGTTCTGGGCCTGCGCCTCGGCGAGGGCGTCGGCGGCCTCGTCCGAGGCCTGCACGCCCAGCCGCCGGATCACGGCCGGCAGCGTCAGCCCGTGCAGCAGCAGGGTGCCCACGGTGACCACGAAGGTCAGGTAGACGATCTCGTCGCGCCCGGGGAAGGGCGCGCCCGACAGCGTGGTCAGCGGGATCCCGGCCGCCGCGGCGAGCGAGACCACGCCGCGCATCCCGGCCCAGGAGATGACGGCGGGGTACGTCCACGGCGGCGGGGTCCAGTCCGGGCGGCGGCGGGCCAGCGGCCGCAGGTAGGTGGTGGGGAAGACGAACACGACCCGGGCGGCCAGCGCGACGAGCACGAGGAACAGGCCGACCGCCGTCAGCGCGCCCACCGACGGACCGACGCCGGTGACCACCGCACGCAGCTGCAGGCCGATCAGCGCGAAGACCGTCGCCTCGAGGACGGTGTCGGCCGCCTGCCACACCGCCCGGTCCTGCAACCGGGCGACCGGGTGCGCCGCGGGGGAGCGGTGCCCGAGGTAGAGGCCCGCGAGGACCACCGCGAGGACGCCCGAGGCGTGCACCTCCTCGGCGACGGTGAAGCCGATGAACGGGACGAGCAGGCCGAGCGCGCTCTCCAGCACGCCGTCGCGCAGCAGCCGGCGGATGCGGTGCACCAGCCAGCCCAGCGCCCAGCCGATCGCGGCGCCGCCGGCGGCGGCGAGGACGAACACGCCCACGCCCTCGGCGATGCCGTAGCCGGCGCCCGCGGCGACCGCGACGGCGACCCGGTACACGGTGAGCGCGGTGGCGTCGTTGACCAGGCTCTCGCCGCCCAGGATGGTCATGACCTTCCGCGGCAGGCCCAGCCGGCGGCCGACCGAGGTCGCCGCGACCGCGTCCGGCGGGGCGACGACGGCGCCGAGCACCAGCGCCGAGACCAGCGGCAGGCCCGGCACCAGCCACCACGCGGCCAGCCCGACGGCGACCGTGGTGAGCAGCACCGCCCCGACGGCGAGCATGCCGATCGCGCGGAGGTTGGCCCGCAGCCGCAGGTAGGAGCTGTCCAGCGCCGCGGAGTACAGCAGCGGCGGCAGGACAAGCGTGAGGATCAGGTGCGGGTCCAGCGCGTAGTCGGGCACGCCCGGCAGGAAGGACACCGCGAGCCCGACCAGCACCAGGAGCAGCGGCGGGGAGATCCCCAGCCGCCGGGCCAGCGCACTGACGGCGAAGGAGCCGGCGAGCAGGCCGACGAGGGGCAGTTCCATCACACCAGCGCCTGGTCGACGTAGCACCAGCGCCAGTCCTCGCCCGGCTCGACCGAGCGGACGATGGGGTGGCCGGTGGCGCCCGCGTGCGCGGTGGCGTGCCGGTTCGGGGAGGAGTCGCAGCAGGCCACGTGCCCGCAGGACAGGCACATCCGCAGGTGCACCCACCGGCTGCCGATGGCCAGGCAGTCGCCGCAGCCCTCGTCCGAGTCCGGCGAGACGTCGCGGATCTGGTCCAGGTGCCCGCACGTCGTCATCACGGTCCCCCTCTCGTCGCGGCTGTCGCCGGGAGTCGACCACCCGCGCGACGCGGGCGGCAACGTCCCCCGGCCGGTCCGCTCTTCCCGTGGCAGGGTCGGCGGCGACCGTGCGAGCCGGGAGGAGGCGCCGTGGACCTCGACGAGGTCGCCGAGGAGCTCTACGCGGTGCCGCCCGGGCAGTTCGTGGCCGCCCGCACCGAGGCCGCCCGCCGCGCCCGGGCCGCCGGGGACCGGGCGCTCGCGCGGGAGATCGGCACCCTCACCCGGCCCACGGCCGCGGCGTGGGCCTGCAACGTCCTGGTGCGCGAGCAGCCCGACGAGATCGCCGGTCTCGTGGAGCTCGGCGACCTGCTGCGCGAGGCGCAGCAGACCCTGGCCGGCGACGAGCTGCGGCAGCTGGGCACCCAGCGCTCCCGGCTGCTGGCCGCGCTCACCCGCCGGGCCCGGGCGGTGGCCACGCGCCGCGGCACCCCGCTCAGCGACGCCGTCGCCGACCAGGTGGAGGAGACGCTGCGGGCCGCGCTGGCCGACCCGGACGCGGGGGAGGCGCTGCTGGGCGGCCGGCTCACCGCGCCGCTGTCCTCCCGCGGCCTCGGGCCCGGCTTCGGCACCCGCCCGGACCTGCGGGTGGTGCCCCCGCCGCGGACCGGGCGCACCGCGCCGGCACCGGAGCGGAACGCCCGGGCGGACGCCGCCCGGCGCGCGGCGGAGGAGCGGCGGCGGGCCGCGCAGGAGCGGCGCGAGCGCGAGCTGGCCGTGGCCCGCGAGGAGGCGGGGACCGCGGAGCGGGAGGCCGCGGAGGCGGAGGAGGCCGCCCGGGCCGCGCACGAGCGGGCCGGGCGGGCCGCCCGCCGGCAGGAGGAGCTCACCGCCCGCGTCGGGGAGCTGGAGGCCGAGCTCGAGCGGGTGCGTGCCGACGCGGAGGCGGCCGGGGCCGAGGCGGCCCGGACCGGCCGGCGGGCGGCGGCGGCCGACCGGGCGGCGCGGCGGGCGGCCGCCGACCGCGACCGCGCCGCCGACCGCGTCACGGAGCTGGAACAGGCGCCGCTGGAGGCCTGACCCGTCAGCCCGTCGTCTTCTGCCCGTCGAGGGACTCGCGCAGGACGTCGGCGTGCCCCGCGTGCTGCGCGGTCTCGGCGATCACGTGCAGGAACACCCGCCGCGCCGACCGCACCGCGCCCGGCGCGAACCACGGCACCTTCGCCCACCGGCCGATCCGGCGGCGCACCTCGTCGGCCGGGGCGGCGACGTCGGCCCGTGACCGGGGAGCGCCCGGGCGGCTGCCGGGTGCGCGTCGACGGCGACGACCTCGACCGGGCAGCGTGCGCGCTGGTCGTCACGGGTGCGCCGTCCACCGTCCTGGGCCCGCCGGAGTTCGCCGCGCACCTGCGGGAGGTGGCCGCCCGCTGCACCGCCGCCGCGCGGGCCCCTGACGCCGCCCCCAGCATGGGGGCATGACGGAGTCAGCGGGCCGCGTCGCGGTCGTCACCGGGTCGGAGTCGGGCATCGGGCGGGCGGTCGCGGTCGCGCTCGCCGAGCAGGGCTGCGACGTCGGCATCACCTGGTACCGCGACGAGGCGCACGCGCAGGGCACCGCCGACGAGGTGCGGGCCCGCGGGCGCCGGGCCGAGGTGCGCCACGTCGACCTCACGCAGCTGCCGGGCGCCGCCGCCGTCGTCGACGACCTGGCCGACGCCCTCGGCGGCGTCGACGTCCTGGTCAACGACGCCGGCACCGGCCACTCCACGCTGGTCCTGGACACCGACTACGAGACCTGGCGCGAGGTGCTGGCCACCGACCTCGACGCGGCGTTCCTCTGCCTGCAGCGCGCGGCCCGTCGCATGGTGGCCGCCGGGCGGGGCGGGCGGATCGTGAACGTGACGAGCGTGCACGAGCACCAGCCGCGGGTCGGCGCGGCCGCCTACTGCGCGGCCAAGGGCGGGCTCGGCCTGCTCACCCGGGTCGCGGCGATCGAACTGGCCGAGCACGGCATCACCGTCAACGCCGTCGCGCCGGGGGAGATCGCCACCCCGATGACCGGCCAGGAGGACGAGGACCCGACCGCGCCCGGCCACGAGCGCCCCGGCGTCCCGGTCGGCCGGCCCGGGGACGCGCACGAGGTGGCCGCCGTCGTCGCCTTCCTCGCCTCGCCCCAGGCGTCCTACGTGACCGGCTCCTCGTACGCCGTCGACGGCGGCATGCTGCAGATGGGCCCGATGGCGGGCTCGCACCTGACCGGCGACGACTGGCGCCGTCCCTAGGCGGCCAGCAGCTCCAGCAGCCGGGCGCGGTCGGGGCCGGGGAACGGCCGCGGCGGGTCGGGCACCGCCGCGGCCACCCGCTCGCGGACCAGCGGCACGGCCAGCAGGTCGGCCAGCGGCGCCATGCACAGCCGGTACTCGAGCATCGCCCGGAACACGTCGGCGTCGCGCATCGCGACCCCGAGGAAGGCCGCGAGCTCCGGGTACAGCGGCGGCTCGGGCGCCCCGCGCCGGGCGGCGTCCATCTGCGCCAGCCGGGAGCGGTCCTCGGCCAGCTGGTCGGTGACGAACGGCCCGACCCGCCGCTCGGTCGCCGCGTCGAAGGCCGCGGCCAGGTCCGCGGGCCGGTCCAGGTCGCGGGCGACCGCGGCGCGCAGCAGCGCGGCGTGCGCGATGCCGACCGACAGGCCGCGGCCGGCCGACGGGTTGGTGCACGCCCACGCGTCCCCGACGGCGGCGAAGCCGGTCACCACCGGCCGGCCGTCGACGGTGAAGCGGCGGCTGCGGTCCAGGCCCCCGGCCATCGCCGTGACCCCGCCCAGCGGCCGCCCGTCCAGCCAGTGCGCCTGCAGCGGGCAGGCCGCGACCACCCGGTCGAACACGGCGGGGTCGCGCAGCTCGCGCAGCGGCCGGTCGCCGGTCTGCCCGAACACGGTGACCGACCAGGTGTCGTTGTCGCCGTCGAGGGTGAGCAGCGAGACGCTGCCCAGCGGCATGAGCCCGGGACCGCGGCGCACCGGCCGGTCGGGGCCGGTGAAGTAGCGCGTGTAGTAGACGAACCCCGAGGCCTGCGCGCGCTGCTCCGGCGGCCGGGCGCCGAGGTCGGCCAGCCACTGCGCCGAGCGGGTGCGCCGGCCGGTGGCGTCGACGACGAGGTCCGCCCGCAGCTCCTCGCCGGCCGCCGTCCGCACCCCGCCGGTGTGCGGGACGCCGCCGGTCGCGGACGGGCCGGGCAGGAGGCCGGCCACCTGCACGCCGCGGCGGACGGTGACCCGCGGGGTGTCCTCGGCGGCGGCCGCCACGGTGGACTCCACCACCGGCCGGCGCCCGGTGACGAAGCGCAGCCGCTCGTCGGCCTCCCGGGGCGCGCGGTCGGCGATCCCCGGGGGCAGCAGCGCCGTGTAGTCGACCCACACGCAGCCGGCGGCCAGCAGCCGGTCGGTGAGGCCGGGGAGCTCGTCGTCGGCGACCGCGCGGAACCGGGCGAAGAGGTTGTGCGGCTGCCGGAACTGCGCGACCCCGGTGCGCCGCCAGGACTCCCACGCCTCGGCGGGCGTGGTCGGGGCGCCGTCGGGGTCGGACTCGAGGACGGTGACGTCGTGCTTGTCGGCCGCGAGCATCATCGCGGCGCACAGCCCCACCACGCCGCCGCCGCACACCACCACCGAGGCCATGGCCGCCCCCTCGCGCCCGGGACGGCGCGCGCGACCGGTCGCCGGGCGGGCCCAGGGTGGCACCGGCGGCGCCGCCCTGGCGGTGCCGCGGTCGGGCGGCGGCGGGGTCCGTGGCGCGTCGGCACCGAGGGGTGCCGGGCCGACGCGGGAGGTCAGCCGGCGGCCGAGTGGCGGGCGCGTTTCTCCCGGTACAGCGCGGCGTCGGCGCGGGCCAGCGTCGCGGCGAGGTCCTCGCCGGGCCGGGCGCCGGCCGCCCCCGCCGACCACGCCCCGACCGAGACGGCGCGCAGCCGGTCCAGCAGCTCGGCGGCGCGGTCGGTCCCGGTGCCGGGCAGGCAGAGCACGAACTCGTCCCCGCCGAGGCGGCCGAGCAGGTCGGAGCGGCGCAGCTCCCGGCTCCAGGCCGAGGCGAGCGAGCGCAGCAGCGCGTCGCCGGCGGAGTGGCCCCCGGTGTCGTTGACGGCCTTGAACCCGTCGAGGTCGAGGACGACGACGGTCAGCGGCTCCCCGGTGCGCTGCGCGTGGGCGAGCAGCCGGGCGGACTCGGCCTCCCAGGCGCGGCGGTTGGCCACCCCCGTCAGCGGGTCGGTGCCGGCCGCGCGGCGCAGCGCCCCGGACTGCCGGATCTGCGCCTCGGTGAGCACCGCGACCGTGGCGACGGCGGCCAGCCAGGCCGAGAGGAACCCCTCCGGCGCCGCGGCGAGCGCGCCCGCGGTGACGACGGCGACCCCGCCCCCGACGTGCAGCCGCGCCTGCGCGGGCGGCAGCACGTGCCCGGCGAGCACCCCGAGCGCCACCACGACCGGGCCGAGGCCGACGACGCCGACCGCGGTGACCGAGTGCCAGGCGAGCACCGCGGTGAGCAGGGACAGCAGCGCCAGGGCGGCGTGCACGACGGCCATGGGGGAGCGGCCCGTCGGCGCGTGCTCGCGCACGTGCCACAGCGCCGCGGAGCCGAGCCCGCCGACGACCGCGAGCGCGGTCAGCAGGACGACCGGTGTCCGGGGGTGCATCGGCCACAGCGCACCGGCGGCGCACAGGACGGCGGCGCAGCCGTACAGCAGCGCGAGCAGGCCCAGCCCACCCCTGCGGTCTCCGTGCACGGGTCCTCCCTCCGTCGCGGACGACATCGTCACCCGTCACGCCGGTCCTGAGCGCGACGACGGCCGTCCCCCTCGGAGGGAGGGCGCCGGGGAGGGTCAGCCGGTGAGCTCGGTGGGCACCGCGATGACGTCGACCATCGCCCCGAGCCGGTACACCGTGACCGGCAGCGGCCGGCCGATCGCCTCGGCGAACAGCAGCCGCTGCAGGCTCTGCGCCTCGGCCACCGGCGCCCGCCCGGCCTCCAGCACCAGGTCGCCGGCGCGCAGCCCGGCCCGGTCGGCCGGCGACCCCGGGACGACGTCGACCACCCGCAGGCCGCGGCGCCGGCCGGTGCGCTCGGCCAGCGGGGCCGGCAGCGGCGCGGGGCTGCTGACCAGGCCCAGGTAGGCGCGGCGCACCCGCCCGTCGCGGACCAGCGCGTCGACGATGCGGCGGGTGGTGGCGTTGACCGGCACCGCCAGGCCCAGGCCCCACCCGGCGACGGCGGTGTTGATGCCGACCACCCGGCTGGCCGAGTCGGCGAGCGCGCCGCCGGAGTTGCCGGGGTTGAGCGCGGCGTCGGTCTGGATGACGTCCTCGACCACCCGGGCGGTGCGCCCGTCGCGGGTGGGCAGCGAGCGGCCCAGGCCGCTGACCACGCCCGCGGTCACCGACCCGGCCAGCCCGAGCGGGTTGCCGACGGCGACGACGAGCTGGCCCACCCGCAGCTGCGCGGCGTCGCCGAGCTCGGCGGGCTCGGGCGCGCCGGCGGTCGCCCGGACGACGGCGAGGTCGGACAGCGGGTCGGTGCCCACCACCTCGACGGGCGTCTCGGTGCCGTCGCCGAACACCGCGCGCCCGCTGCGCGCCCGGCCGACGACGTGCGCGTTGGTGAGCATCAGCCCGTCACCGGGGACGACGACCGCGGAACCGGCGCCGCCGCCGCGGCCGTCGGGCGAGGTCACCTGCAGGGCGGCGACGTGCGGGGTGAGGTCGGTGGCGACCGCGGTGACCACCTGGGAGTAGGCGTCCAGGGCCGCGTCGGTGTCGGGTCGGGCCACGGTCCACCTCCGGTCGTGATTACAGCGTTGCACCGACCAGTGGACGCCTCCCCGGGCCGCCCTGCCACCCCCTCCGTTGCGCCCACGGTGAACGACGGGAGGTGTCCCGCGCGCACTCGTGCTCTGCCCACTCCTGCGGGCAGAGCACGAGCGGCCACGGCGGCACCTGCGGCGTCCCCCTTCGTGCTCTGCACACGTGGGTGTGCAGAGCACGAGCGTGCTGGTCAGCAGGTGCGGCGGGGCCCCGGCGGCCGTAGCGTCGGCCTGCCCGGCGTCCGGACCGGCACCGAGGAGGGGCGTGCGCACCGACGGCCTGCAGACCGAGGGCGGTGCGGTCGGGCGCACCCTCGGCGTCGAGGAGGAGTTCCACCTCGTCTCCCCGGACACCCTGGAGCTGACGCCCGGCCCCCGGGCGTCCGCGGCGGCGCTGGCCGGCGAGGCGGGGGAGCGGGTGCACCCGGAGATCGCCACCACGCAGCTGGAGATCGCCACCGGCGTGTGCACCACGCTCGAGCAGGTGCGCGCGGAGCTGGTGGCCGCCCGCACCGAGGCGGCCGCCGCGGCCGAGCGCGACGGCCTGCTGCTCCTGCCCGCCTCCACCCACCCGTGGGACTCCTGGCACACCATGCCGGTCACCCCGGGCGAGCGGTACGAGGCGATGGTCGACCGCTGGGCCGGGCTCGCGCGCCAGCAGGACATCTGCGGCTGTCACGTGCACGTCGGCGTCCCCGACCTCGACACCGCCGTCGCCGTCCTCGACCGCACCCGCCCCTACCTGCCGGTGCTGCTCGCGATGACCGGCAGCTCGCCGTTCCACGACGGCGTCGACACCGGCTACGAGTCCTGGCGGACGCTGTGGTGGACCCGCTTCGCGCACGCCGGTGCGCCCGAGCCGCTCGGCGACGCCGACGGCTACCGCCGGGTGCTGTCCGCGCTGGTCGCCTCCGGCGTGGTGGCCGACGGGTCGCACCTGTACTGGGACGTCCGTCCCTCGGCGCGGCTGCCCACGATCGAGTTCCGGCTGGCAGACGTCTGCACCACCCTCGACGACACCGTCCTGCACGCCGCGCTGGTCCGCTCGCTGGTGCGCGTGCTCGCCGGGCGGGCGCAGCGCGGCGAGCCGGTGCCGGAGCTGCGCCCGGAGGTGCTGCGCGCGGCGCGGTGGCGGGCGGCTCGCTCCGGGCTCACCGGCCCGCTGTTCGACCCGCTGCGCGAGGAGCTGGTCGACGCCCGCACGGCGGTGACCGGGCTGCTGGCCGAGCTGGAGGAGGACCTGACCACGGCGGGGGAGTGGGACGAGGTGACCGCCCGGGTGCAGGACCTGCTCGGCCGGGGTACGTCGGCGGCGCGGCAGCGGAGCACCTGGCTGCGCACGGGCGACCGCCGGGCGGTCGCGGAGTGGGTCGTCCGCGAGGGGGCGGCCGGGAGGTCCTGATGGACGGCTTCGGGGATCTGGCCCGCCCGCTGCGCGACGACGCCGACCTCGACCCGCTGCTCGAGCGCATCGGGGAGGCGCGCGTGGTGGCGGTCGGCGAGGCCAGTCACGGCACCCACGAGTACTACGCCTGGCGCGCCGCGCTGACCCGCCGGCTGGTCGGGGAGCGCGGGTTCGGGCTGGTCGCGGTCGAGGGCGACTGGCCCGACTGCGCCCGCGTCGACCGCAGCGTGCGGCTGCGGCCCCGGGGCGCCGAGGACCCGCGGACGGCGCTGGACGCGATCGACCGCTGGCCGACCTGGATGTGGGCCAACGACGACGTCGTCGACTTCTGCCGGTGGCTGCGCGGGGTCAACGCGGGCCGCCCCGAGGCCGCGCGGGTGCGCTTCGCCGGCCTCGACGTCTACAGCCTCTGGGACTCGATGCACGAGCTGCTGGCCTGGGTGCAGGAGCACGAACCCGGCCACGTCGAGGCCGCCCGGCAGGCGCTGCGCTGCTTCGAGCCCTTCGGCGAGGACGGCGTCGAGTACGCCTTCGCCCAGCGGTTCGCCCCGGCGGCGTGCGAGGAGACCGTCGTCGCGCTGCTGCGGCGGCTGTGCGAGCAGCGCGGCGCGGACGACGACCCCGACGACCGGTTCTCCGCCGAGCAGAACGCCGCGGTGGTCGTCGGCGCGGAGCGCTACTACCGGGCGATGGTCGGTGGCTCCGCGGAGTCGTGGAACGTCCGGGACGTGCACATGGCCGACACCCTCGACCGGCTGATGGGCCACACCGGCGCGAAGGCCGTGGTCTGGGAGCACAACACGCACGTCGGCGACGCCCGGGCCACCGACATGGCCGACGCCGGCATGACCAACGTCGGCCGGCTGCTGCGCGAGCGGCACGGCGCCGGCGACGTCGTCCTGGTGGGGTTCGCCGGCCACCGCGGCGGCGTCGTCGCCGGGCGGGAGTGGGGCGCGCAGATGGAGCGGATGACCGTGCCGCCCGCGCGCGAGGGGAGCCTCGAGGACCTGCTGCACCGCGAGGTCGGGCACGACGCGCTCGTCGTCGTCCCGCCCGGGGAGCGCCCCGACTGGCTGGACCGGCGGCTCGGGCACCGGGCGATCGGCGTCGTCTACCGGCCCGAGCGGGAGCGCTGGGGCAACTACGTGCCCACGGTGACGGGCGACCGCTACGACGCCCTGCTGTACCTGGAGGAGACGACGCCGCTGCAGCCGCTGCACCTCGAGCGGCCGGACGAGCACGTGCCGCCGATGGCACACGCGGTGTAGTCCGGTGGCACTGCCCGCGGCCGGTGCCGGCCGCCTCGACGCCCGCCCCGGTGCGCAGCCCGCCGGGCCACCGCTGCCGGCCGGCACGACCGCGCTGGAGCTGGGCGGCCCGGAGGCGCTGGTCGCCGTCCCCGGCGGCCCGCCCGGCCCGCGCCCGCTGCTCGTGTTCTGCCACGGGGCGGGCGGGACGGCGGACCAGTCGCTGGCCGCGGTGGGCGACGTCGCCACCGCCCGCGGGGTCGCCGTCCTCGCGACCTCCTCGGTCGCCTCGACCTGGGACCTGCTCGCCGGCGGGCTCGGCCGGGACGTGGCGGTCCTCGACGCGGCGCTGGAGCGGGTCGCCGCCGGCCTCGCGGTCTCCCGGGCCGCGCTCGGCGGCTTCTCCGACGGCGGCTCGTACGCGCTGTCGCTCGGGCTGGCCAACGGCGACCTGTTCGAGGCGCTGCTGGCGTTCTCACCGGGCTTCGTCGCCCCGCCGGGCCGCACCGGCCGGCCGCGGATCTGGATCGCCCACGGCACCCGCGACCGCGTGCTGCCGGTGGCGCGCTGCGGCCGCCGGGTGTCCCGGGACCTCGCCGCCGCCGGTTACGACGTCACCTACGACGAGTTCGACGGCGGCCACGTCGTGACCCCGGACCTCGTGACCGCGGCGCTGGACGCCTGGCTGCGCTGAGCCCGGACGCGCGACGGCCCGGCCCCCTCACCGGGGGTCCGGGCCGTCGGGACGTGCGGGGTGGCTAGGCGGTGCGGCGGCCGACGAAGTCGTGCTGCTGCTCGGCGTTGACCTCGTCCGGCGTGTGCGGGTGGTCCTTCGGCCCGCCGGTCTTCGACGCCTCGAAGCCGGGGCCGAGCTTCTCCAGCGCCAGCCGGCCGTAGACCTGCTGCTGGGTGGCCACCCGCTGCGACCGGCCGCGGCCGAGGAAGCTGACCATCCAGTGCAGCACCGTGGTGACCCGGCTCTTGAAGCCGATGATGTAGAAGAGGTGCACCACCAGCCAGATCACCCAGGCGATGAAGCCCTCGAACTTCATCTTCTTGATGTCGGCGACCGCGGAGAACCGCGAGATGGTCGCCATGTTGCCCTTGTCCCGGTACCGGAACGCGCCGCGCGGCTCCCGGCCGGCGAGCCGGCGCTTGATCTGGTCGGCGGCGTAGCGCCCGCCCTGGATGGCCACCTGGGCGACGCCGGGCAGCCGGTCGGGGTGGTTGGCCATGTCGCCGACGACGTGGATCTCCGGGTGGCCGGGCAGCGTCAGGTCCGACTGGACGGCGATGCGCCCGGCGCGGTCGACCTCGGCGCCGGTCTTCTCGCCCAGCAGCCGGCCCAGCGGCGAGGCCTGCACGCCGGCCGCCCACACCTTGGTGGCCGCCGAGATGCGGCGCAGCTGGCCGTCGGAGTCCTTGACGGTGAGGCCGTCGGCGTCCATGTCCGTGACCAGCGCGCCGAGCTGGACCTCGACGCCGATCTCGTTGAGGTGCCGGCGGGCCTTCTCGCCCAGCTTCGGCCCGAACGGCGGCAGCACCTGCGGCGCACCGTCGAGCAGGATGATGCGGGCCCGCTGCGGGTCGATGTTGCGGAAGTCGCGGCGCAGCGTGCGGTGCGCGAGCTCGGCGATCTGCCCGGCCATCTCCACCCCGGTCGGGCCGGCGCCGACGACCACGAAGGTCATCAGCCGGTCCACCTCGGCGGGGTCGGTGGCGAGCTCGGCCAGCTCGAAGGCGCCGAAGATGCGGCCGCGCAGCTCGAGGGCGTCGTCGATGCTCTTCATGCCCGGGGCGAACTCGGCGAACCGGTCGTTGCCGAAGTACGACTGGCCGGCACCCGCGGCGACGATCAGCTCGTCGTAGGGGTGGATCGTGGTGCGGCCCAGGATGGTGGAGGTGACCGTGCGGGCGTCCACGTCGATGTCCACGACCTCGCCGAGGACCACCTTGGCGTTCTTCTGGTGGCGCAGCACCTCGCGGGTGGCCGGGGCGATCTCGCCCTCGGAGAGGATGCCGGTGGCCACCTGGTAGAGCAGCGGCTGGAAGAGGTGGTGGCCGGTCTTGGCGACCACGGTGACGTCGACGTCGGCGTTGCGCAGGGCCTTCGCGGCGAACAGCCCGCCGAAGCCGGAGCCGATGATCACCACCCGCGGCCGGCCGGTCGAGGAGCTGGCGGTGGGCGCAGGTGATGTCGTCATGATGACTGTGATCCTCTCCCGTCAGGGGCTCCGCTGTCTCCCGGCGGGCCCGTTCCGGGGGTGATCCCCGTCACGGCGGCCCTCCGCCGGTGCACTCGCGGTGTCCGGTCCTGCCCGGTACAACCAGGTCGGTGCCCGTCGTCATCCCCCGGCTCGTGGTCGTCCCGGGGCTGGGCCTGGACGGGCGGTCGTGGTCACGGCTGCGCCGGCGGTCGCCCGCCGACGTCGTGGTCCTACCCGGGATGGGCCGGTCTGCACCTGTGCCTCCGCTCGACGTGCTGGCCGCCCGGCTGCGGGACCGGCTCGGCCCCGGTCCGGTCGTGCTGGCCGGCCACTCGCAGGGGTGCCAGGTGGTGGCCGCGGCCGCCGTCGACCCGCGGGTGGCCGGTGTCGTCCTGCTCGGCCCGTCGACCGACCCGCGGCTGCGCCGGCCCGCGTGGCTGGCCGCGCGGTGGCTGCGGACCGCGCTGCGCGAGCCCTGGTGGCAGGCGCCGCTGATCCTGGCGCAGTGGCTGACCACCGGCCCCCGGGCGATGCGGGCGCTGTGGCGGGTGGCCGCGCCCGACCGCATCGACGTCCGGCTGCGCCGCGTCGGCGTCCCGGTGACCGTCGTCCGCGGCACGCGGGACCGGCTCTGCCCGGCCGACTGGGCCGCCGCGGTGGCCGCCGCCGCGCCGTCGGGACGGGTCGTCGAGGTGCCCGGGGCGGGGCACATGACCGTCCAGACCCACCCGGACGCCGTCGCCGCCGTCCTCCGGGAGGTTCTCCGAGCTGCCGGGATCGCGGAGGAGGGGGGACGTGCCTCCGGCGTGTCACCATGACGTCATGGCCTCCACGTCCGCCTCGGCCGGCGCGCTGCTGCACCACGTGCGCACCGGCCGCGCGCGGAGCCGGGCCGAGCTGGTCGCGCTCACCGGGGCCGCGCGCAACACCGTCAGTGCCCGCGTCGACCAGCTGATCGCCGCCGGCCTGCTGCAGGAGGGCGGCCGCGGCGGCAGCACCGGCGGCCGCCCCCCGACGCTCCTGCGGTTCAACAGCGGCGCCGGCTGCGTGCTCGCCGTCGACCTGGGGGTCACCAGCGTCGACGTCGCGGTCACCGACCTGTCCGCGCAGATCCTCGCCACCGTCGGGCACCCGATCGACATCGCCGACGGCCCCGACGTCGTGCTCGCCGAGGTGGACCGGCTGGCCCAGAAGGTGCTCGCCGAGGCGGGGCTGACCCCGGCCGACGTGTGCGCCGTCGGGGTGGGCGTGCCGGGGCCGGTGGAGTTCTCGACGGGCCGGCCGTCGCACCCGCCGATCATGCCGGGCTGGCACGACCACGACATCCCCGGCGCGTTCGCCCGCTACGGCTGCCCGGTCCTCGTCGACAACGATGTCAACGTCATGGCGCTCGGGGAGATCGGCGTCGGGGGCTCGGCCGAGGACGTGCTGGTGGTCAAGGTCGGCACCGGCATCGGCTGCGGGGTCATCGTCGACGGCGAGGTGTACCGGGGCGCGCAGGGCAGCGCCGGCGACATCGGGCACATCCACGTGCCGACGCCGGACGGCCGCACCGTGCTGTGCCGCTGCGGCAACGAGAACTGCCTGGAGGCGCTCGCCGGCGGTGGCGCGCTGCTGCGCGACGCCGTCGAGGCGGGGCTGCCGGTGACCAGCACCCGGCAGGTCATCGAGCTCGCCGCCCAGGGCGACGGCCCGGCGCTGGAGCTGGTCCGGCGGGCCGGGCGCACCATCGGCACGGTGCTGGCCGCGCTGGTCAACTTCTTCAACCCCCATCGGATCGTGATGACCGGCGGGGTCGCGCAGGCCGGGGCGCCGCTGCTGGCCGGCATCCGCGAGGCGGTCTACGGCCGCTCCATGCCGCTGGCCGCCCGCGCGCTGGAGATCACCGTCAGCGACGCCCCCGACCTGTCCGGCCGGGTGGGCGCCGCGCTCATGGCCATCCAGGGCTACCTCGACGGGGACTCGGTCCACCAGGCCCTGGCCCGCTGAGTCACCGGCTGCCGTCGTGGGACGCCGGAGACGGCCGTCCCTGCCCTGACCTGGCCCGTCGCAGGTCTCGGTTCGGTGACGCCGCTCACGGGGTCTTGACCCCTTGTGACTCGGTTCATATGGTCACCGCTGCACAGACTAATGGTCAGCGTTGAGCAGAAGTCCGAGGTGAGGCCATGCCACCGGCAGGAGCGCCGCTGCTGGAGATGCACGGCATCGTGAAGACCTTCCCGGGCGTCCGTGCGCTCGGGGGCGTGGACCTCGACGTCCGCGCGGGGGAGGTGCACTGCCTCCTCGGTCAGAACGGTGCCGGCAAGTCGACCCTGATCAAGGTCCTCGCCGGCGCCCACCAGCCGGACGAGGGCACCATCCTCTGGCGCGGCGAGCAGGTCCGGCTGTCCACGCCGCAGGCCGCGCTGGGCCTGGGCATCGCGACGATCTACCAGGAGCTCGACCTCGTCGCCGGGCTCACCGTCGCCGACAACGTCTTCCTCGGCCGGGAGCAGGCCCAGATGGGCTTCGTGCGGCCGCGCGAGCTCAACCGGCGGGCGGGGGAGCTGCTCACCCGGCTCGGCCACCCCGAGATCCGGCCGGCCGCCGAGGTCGGGTCGCTGCCCGCCGCCTCCCAGCAGATGGTGAGCATCGCGCGGGCGCTGTCCCAGGACGCGCGGCTGATCATCATGGACGAGCCCTCGGCGGTCCTCGACAACGAGGAGGTCGAGCGGCTGTTCACGGTGATCCGCGACCTCACCGCGCACGACGTCGCCGTCGTCTACATCTCCCACCGGCTGGAGGAGATCCGCGAGATCGGCGACCGGATCACCGTCCTCAAGGACGGCCGGACCGTCGCCACCGGGCTGCCGGCCCGCGAGACGCCGACCCGCGAGGTCATCACGCTGATGACCGGCCGGGACATCGAGTACGTCTTCCCCGAGCGCCACCACCGCCCCGCGCCCACCGCCGAGCCGGTGCTCGAGGTCGAGGACCTGTCGCTGCACGGCTCGTTCTCCCACGTCTCCTTCTCGGTGCGACCCGGCGAGATCGTGGGCCTGGCCGGGCTGGTCGGCTCCGGCCGGTCGGAGATCCTCGAGACCGTCTACGGCGCGCGACACGCCACCGGCGGCGCGGTCCGCGTGGACGGTCGCCGGCTGCGGCACGGCGACGTCGGCGCCGCGGTGGCCGCCGGCGTGGGGCTGGCGCCCGAGGAGCGCAAGAGCCAGGCCCTGCTGCTCGGCGAGTCCGTCGCCCGCAACATCAGCATCTCCAGCCTGGCCCGCTTCGCCCGCGGCGGCTTCCTCTCCGGCGCCGCCGAGCGCAAGGCCGCCCGCGAGCAGGTGAAGTCGCTCGACGTGCGCCCGGCCGACGAGACCCGCGAGGTGCGCACGCTGTCCGGCGGCAACCAGCAGAAGGTCGTGCTCGCCCGCTGGCTGCTGCGCGACTGCCGGGTGCTGCTGCTCGACGAGCCCACCCGCGGCGTCGACGTCGGGGCGCGCTCGGAGATCTACGCGCTGGTGCGCGACCTCGCCGACCGCGGCGTCGCGGTGGTCGTCGTCTCCAGCGAGATCCCGGAGGTGCTCGGTCTGGCCGACCGGGTCCTCGTCATCGCGGAGGGCCGGGTGCTGGCGGAGGAGCCCGCCTCGGCCCTCGACGAGCACCGCGTGCTCGACCTGGTCATGGAGGGGACGTCGACGCACGGCGTCCCGGTGCACGAAGGGGACGTCGCATGAGTGGGCAGGGCATGAGTGAGGGCAGCACCGCGGTGACCGCGGGCTCCGGCAAGGACGCCGGCCGCAACCGGTCGGGAGGCGGGTTCATGAGCGGGCCGGTCGGCCGCAACCTGGGCCTGGTCGTCGCGCTGGTGGTCCTGTGCGTCGTCGGCGTCATCACGGCGGGGGACCGCTTCGCCGACGTCGACAACATCCTGACCATCCTGCGGCTGGCCTCGGTCATCGGCGTGGTGAGCGTCGGCATGACGTTCGTGATCATCGGTGGCGGCATCGACCTGTCGGTCGGCGCGCTGGTGGCGCTGGCGTCGGTGTGGGCCACCACGCTGGCCACCCAGCAGATGGCCGAGGACTTCCACTGGATCGTCATGGTCTTCACCGCGCTGGTCGTCGGCGCGGTGGCCGGGCTGATCAACGGCGTGGTCATCGCCTACGGCAGGCTCGCGGCCTTCATCGCCACCCTCGCCATGCTCGCCGCCGCGCGCGGCCTGGCCGAGATCATCGCCAACCGGCGCACCCAGATCGTGCAGGACAGCGACTTCCTGTCCTTCTTCTCCGGTGACGTGCTCGGCGTCCCGACGCTGGTCATCATCTTCGCGCTGGTCGCGATCGCCGGGTGGGTGCTGCTCAACCGGACCACGTTCGGCCGGCGCACCTTCGCCGTCGGCGGCAACGCCGAGGCCGCCCGCCTCGCCGGCATCCGGGTGCAGCGGCACACCGTCAAGCTCTACGTGCTCTCCGGCATCACCTGCGGCATCGCCGCGGTGATGATCATGGCGCGGACGACGACGGGCAGCTCGACCCACGGCACGCTCTACGAGCTCGACGCCATCGCCGCGGTCGTCATCGGCGGCACGCTGCTCATCGGCGGGCGCGGGACGATCGTCGGCACCGTCCTCGGCGTCCTCATCTTCACGACGCTCGGCAACGTCTTCACGCTCAACAACCTGTCGAGCTCGGCCCAGGCCGTGGCCCGCGGCGTGATCATCGTCCTCGCCGTCCTGCTGCAGCAGCGGCTGGCCACCGGCGGGTTCAGCTTCCGCCGGCCCACCGCGGGACCGCCGTCCGGCGGCCTGCCCCCCGCGGGCGGCCCGGCCGGGGCGGTCTCCGGCGGCTCGACCGTCGAGGGCGGACCGGGCGGCACGCGCCCGGCCGCGAGCGGCAAGACCCTCTGACTCCCGGCGCGCGACCCGCGCGCCGGACCGCACCACCCACCGGACCCCCGTCCGGTGGCAGCTCACCGCCTCCGGAGAGGGGGCGACACCCGAGGAGAGAGCATGTCCGCAACGAGGCAGCGTCCGTTCCGCCGCCTGCCGTACGCCACGGTCGCCCTGCTCAGCGCGGGCGTGCTCGTGGCCGGCTGCACGAGCAACACCCCGGAGGAGTCGGGCGGCGGCGGGGGCAACCAGGCCGCCAGCGACAACGACGAGGCCGGCGACACCGTCACCATCGGCTTCTCGGCGCCGGCCGCCGACCACGGCTGGATGGCCGGCATCACCGAGGCCGCCCGCGCCGAGGCCGAGAACTACGAGGACGTCGAGCTGGTGGTCGCGGAGGGCACCAACGACGTCAGCACCCAGATCAGCCAGGTGGAGACGTTCATCAACGACGGCGTCGACGCCATCGTGCTGCTGCCCTTCGACGGCGCCGCGCTGACCCCGGTCGCGCTGCAGGCGATGGAGGCCGGCATCCCGGTCATCAACGTCGACCGCGAGTTCGACAGCCCGTTCGCCGCCCGGGCCACGATCCTGGGTGACAACTACGGCATGGGCGTCTCGGCCGGCACGTACATCTGCGAGCAGCTGGGCGACAACCCCGACGCCGTCGTCGCGGAGATCGCCGGCATCGACTCGCTGCCGCTGACCCAGGACCGCAGCCAGGGCTTCGCCGACGCGCTGGCCGACTGTGGCCTCAACGTCGACAACCGCGTGGCCGCGGACTTCACCGTCGAGGGCGGCGAGGAGGCGGCGGCGAACCTGCTGCAGGCGGCGCCGCAGATCGACGCGATCTGGAACCACGACGACGACCAGGGCGTCGGTGTCCTGGCCGCGATCCAGAACGCCGGCCGCGACGAGTTCTTCATGGTCGGCGGCGCCGGCTCGGCCAACGCCATGCGGGCGATCCAGGAGGGCAACTCGGTCCTCCAGGCGACGGTCATCTACCCGCACACGCAGGCCGCCGACGGCATCAAGCTGGCCCGGCTCGTGGCGCAGGACAAGGCGCTGTCGGACCTGACCGAGGTGGAGGTCCCGCGGCAGATCGTGCTGAACGCGCCGGTCGTCACCGCGGACAACGTCGACCAGTACATCGACAACGCCTTCGAGTCCTGATCCACCCGGGCGGGGCCGCCGGTGCACGCCGGCGGCTCCGCCCCGTTCCGGGAGCCCTCATGACCTCACCTGACCGGCCGACCCTCGGGGTGGGCCTCATCGGACACTCCTTCATGGGCGCGGCGCACTCGCAGGCCTGGCGCACCGCCCCCCACTTCTTCGACCTCCCGCTGCGCCCCGAGCTCACCGTCCTCGCCGGCCGGGACCGGGAGCGGGCCACCGACGCCGCCGCCCGCCTGGGCTGGGCCTCGGTGGAGACCGACTGGCGGCGGGTCCTCGAGCGCGACGACGTCGGCCTGGTCGACGTCTGCACCCCCGGCGACACCCACGCCGAGATCGCCATCGCGGCGCTGGAGGCCGGCAAGCACGTCCTGTGCGAGAAGCCGCTGGCCAACTCCGTCGCCGAGGCCGAGGCCATGACCGAGGCCGCCGAGCGGGCCGCCGCGCGCGGCGTCCGCTCGATGGTCGGCTTCACCTACCGCCGGGTGCCGGCGATCGGGCTGGCCCGGCAGCTGGTCGCCGAGGGCCGGATCGGCCAGGTGCGCCACGTGCGCGCCCAGTACCTGCAGGACTGGATCGCCGACCCGTCGGCGCCGATGTCGTGGCGGCTGGAGAAGGACAAGGCCGGCTCGGGGGCGCTCGGCGACATCGGCGCGCACATCGTCGACCTCACGCAGTACATCACCGGCGAGACGGTCACCGGCGTCAGCGCCCTGCTCGAGACGTTCGTCAAGGAGCGCCCGCTGCCCGCCGCGGCCGGGTCGCTGTCCGGCGTCGCGGGCGAGGGCACCGGCCAGGTCACCGTCGACGACACCGCGGTGTTCCTCGGCCGGTTCTCCGGCGGCGCGGTGGCCACCTTCGAGGCCACCCGGTTCGCCCTGGGCCGCAAGAACGCCATCCGCATCGAGGTCAACGGCTCCGCCGGCAGCCTGGCCTTCGACTTCGAGGACATGAACGTCCTGGAGTTCTTCGACGGCGGCGAGCCCGCCGAGGTGGCCGGCTTCCGCCGCATCCTCGTGACCGAGCCCGGGCACCCCTACGTGTCGGCCTGGTGGCCGGCCGGGCACGGGCTGGGCTACGAGCACGGCTTCACCCACCAGGTCGTCGACCTGCTCACCGCCATCGCCAAGCAGGAGGACCCCACGCCGTCCTTCGCCGACGGCCTGCAGGTGCAGCGGGTGCTCGAGGCCGTCGAGCGCAGCGCCGCGGCCGACTCCGTCTGGACCCCCGTCCCCGCCTGACCCGAGAGGACACCCCCGACATGCCCCGTCCCGTCACCCTGTTCACCGGCCAGTGGGCCGACCTGCCGTTCGAGGAGGTGGCCCGGCTCGCGTCCGAGTGGGGCTACGACGGCCTGGAGATCGCCTGCTGGGGCGACCACCTCGACGTCGAGCGCGCCGCGAACGACGACTCCTACGTGGAGGAGCGGCTCGCGCTGCTCGACAAGTACGGCCTCAAGGTCTGGGCCATCTCCAACCACCTCAACGGCCAGGCCGTCTGCGACGACCCGATCGACGAGCGCCACCGCGACATCGTCAACAAGCGGGTCTGGGGCGACGGCGACCCCGAGGGCGTGCGCCAGCGCGCCGCCGAGGAGATGAAGCTGACCGCCCGCGCGGCGGCCAAGCTCGGCGTGAAGACCGTCGTCGGGTTCACCGGGTCGAAGATCTGGAAGGCCGTGGCGATGTTCCCGCCGGCCCCGGCCTCGATGATCGAGGACGGCTACGCCGACTTCGCCGCCCGCTGGAACCCGATCCTCGACGTCTTCGACGAGGTCGGCGTCCGGTTCGCCCACGAGGTGCACCCGTCGGAGATCGCCTACGACTACTGGACGACGGTCCGCACCCTCGAGGCGATCGGCCACCGCGAGGCGTTCGGCCTCAACTGGGACCCCAGCCACTTCGTGTGGCAGGACCTGGACCCGGTCTCGTTCATCTGGGACTTCAAGGACCGGATCTACCACGTCGACTGCAAGGACGCGAAGCGCCAGGTGGGCAACGGCCGCAACGGCCGGATGGGCTCGCACCTGCCGTGGGCCGACCCGCGGCGCGGCTGGGACTTCGTCTCCACCGGCCACGGCGACGTCCCGTGGGAGGCATCCTTCCGGATGCTCAACACGATCGGCTACGACGGGCCGATCTCGGTGGAGTGGGAGGACGCCGGCATGGACCGCCTGGTCGGCGCCCCCGAGGCGCTGGCGTTCGTCCGCCGGCTCGCGTTCGACCCGCCGGCCGCGGCGTTCGACGCCGCGTTCTCGTCCCAGGGCTGAGCGACCCGGCGGTGGACGGGCGGTCCCGCCCGTCCACCGCCGGCCTCAGCGGCCGGTGCGCCGGCGGGTGAGGCCGGCCAGCACGACGAGCACGACGACGGCGGCCGCCTCCACCCAGAACGACTCCCACCACAGGGTCGCCTCGGTGGTCTCGACGAAGCCGAAGAGCCCCACCGTCGTCGACACGACCAGTGCGGCCAGCGACCCGGCCGCGAACGCGGCCCCCAGCACGGCCGCCCACGTCACCAGGCGCGCCGGCGCGGCGAGCAGGAGCAGCGCGCCGCCGAACCCGAGCACGGTCTGCACCAGGAACGCCGGGCCGATGACGTCGATGCCGCTGTAGCCCTGCTGCCACAGGTAGGCGTGGATGACGGCGATCGCCGCCAGCAGCGCGGCGCCCACGAGCCGCAGCACCCCGATCGCGACGCCGCCGCGCGAGGAGCGCGTCGCGGTGTGCCCGCTCATGCCGAGACCGTCACGTCGGTCGCCATGCCCATGGCCCGGTGGTTGCCGATCGAGCAGTAGAAGACGTACTCGCCCGCCTCGAGGGTGACCGTCAGCGTGGTCGACTCGCCCGGTCCGATGGTGTCGCTCGCGGCGACGTCCTGCCCGTCCCGCTCGACGACCAGGTCGTGGGTGGCGTTGCCCTCGTTGACCACCTCGATGGTGTACTCGCCGGGGGTGAGGGAGCTCTCCGAGAGGTCGATGTACATCTCGCCCTCGGTGGCGGTGACGGTCCGCGCCTCGGCCGGCGCGGTGGTGCTCCCGGACGCGGTGCTCCCCGGCGCGGTGCTGCTCGCGGCGGCGCTCTCCTGCGGGGCGCTCGAGGAGGGTGCGCTCTCCGTGTGCTCGGCCTCGGCGTGCTCGCTGGTCGTGGCGGCGGCGGCGGGATCACCGCCGCCGCCGTCGTCCGAGCAGGCACTGAGCAGGCCGACGCCCAGGGCGACGACCAGCGGTACGACACGTCGGGTGGGCTGGGACACACGGACCTCCTCGGAGCCGACGGTGGGCCCGCTCCGGCGACGGCCCACCGCAGGCCCGCGATACTGCAACGCTGCCCCCACTCCCCGTAACCCCTTCCCGCCTCCGCTCAGGACGGGGACGCCACGGCACCCACCCGCCGGCACCAGGCCGCCACGGTGGCCAGCACCTCGGCGTCCACGGGTCGGCGCAGCTCGCCGCGGTAGGCGCGCAGGGACGCCGGCCCCGGCTGGCGGCGCAGCGTGTGCGTGAGGTCGGGGACGAGCAGGGTCTCCACCGGGCCGGGGACCGTCGCCGCGATCGTCTCCAGGTCCGCCGGGGGCACCTGCAGGTCCTTCGCCCCGGTCACCGCGAGCACCGGCACGGTCAGCCGGGCGAGGTCGGTGCGCGGGTCGTGGTCGAGGAACTCGCGGTGCCAGCGCGCGTTGAGCCGCGCCCCGCCGATCCGGGCGACGTCGGTGGTCGTCGCCCGGAGGCGCTCGTGGTTGGCGGCCACCTTCTGCTCCAGGTCGGTGCGCAGGAGCCGGAGCAGGCCCCGGACCGGCGCGGGCAGGGTCGGCCCGATCTGCCGGGCCTGCCAGCGGAGCAGCTCGTCGCCGGGCGTCGCGGAGCCGGCGAGCAGGACCACCCCGGCCACCGGGACGCCGCGGGCGGCGACCGCCGCGGCGAGCAGCGCGCCCTCGCTGTGGCCGGCCAGCACGATCCGCCCGGGGTCCACCTCGGGTCGGGCGGCCAGGGCGTCGCGCGCCCGGGCGAGGTCGTCGGCGGCGTCGTGCAGCCCGGCCCGCCGCCAGTCGCCGGGCGTGCCACCGACGCCGCGCTTGTCGTACCGCAGGGACGCGAGACCGCCCTCGGCGAGCGCGTGCGCCAGCTCGCGGGTGACGCCGAACCGGGCGCGCCGGTGGTCGGAGTCGCGGTCCAGCGGGCCGGAGCCCGGCGCGAGCAGCACGGCGGGGACGGGGCCGGGCGCGTCGAGGAGGGTGAGCGTGCCGGCCAGCGGGGGCTCGCCGGGCACGGTCACCGGCAGCTCGCGGGGACTCATCGGGGAGTGCCCGACAGCGCCGCGACGACGGCCGCGGCGTCGTCGACGGTCACCAGGACGGTGTCGAAGCGCTGACCGGTCAGCTCCAGGCGCACGGCCGCCCCGCGCCGGACGCTCACGAACGTCCTCCCGCCCCGCCGGCGCCAGGTGCCGATCTTGCGCACGCCGGGCAGGCCGAGTCCGGGAGCGCGCAGGCCGCCGGCGGCGGCCAGCCCGTCGGGGACGACCTCGGCCGAGCGCACCGCGGACAGCGGGACCTCGAGGTCGCGCAGCAGGCCGAGCACCTTCTCGGTCGGGGTGAGGGTGATCCGCAGGGTCTGGGGTGTCGTCGTCACGGTCGCCATGGGAGGATCATTCCCAACAGTGAGACCGTTGTCAATCATGAGAGAGGTCGAGCGCGTGGCGTCTGCGGACCTGCTGCTCCACCCGGTGCGCCTGCGCGTGGTGCAGGCCCTGCTGGGCGAGCGGAGCCTGACCACCGGCGAGCTGCACGCCGAGCTGCCCGACGTCCCGGTGGCCACGCTGTACCGGCACGTCGGCGTGCTCGCCGAGGCCGGCGTGCTGGAGGTCGTGGGGGAGCGCCGCGTGCGGGGCAGCACCGAGCGCACCTACCGGCTGGTGACCGCCGCGGCCTCCGTCGGGCCGGAGGAGGCGGCGGGCATGACGCCCGAGCAGCACCGCCGCGCCTTCGGCACCTTCGTCGCGGCGCTGCTCGCGGACTTCGACCGCTGGGTCGACGCCGGTGCCGCCGCCCCGGGCGGGCTCGATCCCGCCCGGGACGGCGTGGGCTACCGGATGACCGGGCTGTGGCTGGACGACGAGGAGTTCGCCGGCCTGCTCGACGACGTGCGCGGCGTGCTCCGCGCGCGCCTGGGGAACGCCCCGCGCGAGGGACGCCGTCGCCGGCTGGTCGGGACGGTGTTCCTGCCGGGGGAGTGAGGGGCTAGGCGGCCCGGGCGGCCCTCCGCTCGGCCCGGCGCTCGGCCTTCGACACCCGCGCGTTGGCCCTGGCCAGGGTCTTCGCGGCCCGCTGCACCCGGCGCGACCCGCGGTCCACGGTGCCCCGGGTGAGCAGGCCGACGCCGATGCCGAGCAGCCACACGTCCTTGGCGACGGTGAGGCCCTGCTCGGTCGGGGCCAGGCTGCCCTCCTTGCGCATGCCGGGTGTGCGCAGGTAGAGGCCGAGCAGGCCGCCGGCGAACCCGGTGAGCAGAGCACCGGCCAGCGCCGTGGGCACGAACGGCGTCAGCAGCGCGGCGCCGACCGCGATCTCCGCCGTCGACAGCGCCTGGACGAACTGCCGCGGCTCGACGTCCTTGAGGAACGGGTACGTGCCGGAGGCGAAGCCGTGCAGGCCGGCGGCGGTCTGCTCGTCGGCGCCGCGCTTGCCCAGCCCGCTGTTGAGGATGAACGCGCCGGCCGAGATCCGCGGGCCGATCTCGGACAGGGTGATGGGCAGGGCCATCGGGCACCTCGCAGGGTCGTCGGGGACGGTCGGGACGACTCTTCCCGACCGTCCCCGACGTGACACCCCGGGGTCAGCGGCCCCCGCGCCGGGAGCGGCCGCTGAACGACGCCGCCGAGTGCGTGCCGGCGCGGGCGGCGAGCTCCGCGCGCGTGCGCGCCGGACCCTGCGGGCTGCGGGCCTGGGTGGTGCGGGTCTGGGCACGGCTCCCGGCCGCCTTCGCGGTCGTCGCGGGAGCCGCGGAGCCTCCGGCGGAGCGCCGGCGCCGGCCGCCGCCCTGGCCCTGCGGCTGGGGAGCGGGGGCGGGGGCGGGCTCGACGTGCGGCGCGGCCGGGCCGGTGAGCGCGGTGATCTGCTCCGCGCCCGGGCGCACCTGCGTCACGACCGGCGTGATGCCGGCCTGGCGGGCCAGGGTGCGCACCTCGGCGGCCTGGTCGGGCGTCGAGACCGTGACGACGGTGCCGCCGGCGCCGGCGCGCGCGGTGCGCCCGGACCGGTGCAGGTACGCCTTGTGCTCGGCCGGCGGGTCGACGTGCACGACCAGCGCGACGTCGTCGACGTGGATGCCGCGCGCGGCGATGTCGGTCGCGCACAGCACCCGGGTGCTGCCGGTGCTGAACGCCTCGAGGTTGCGCTCGCGGGCGTTCTGGCTGAGGTTGCCGTGCAGGTCGACGGCCGGGATGCCCGCGGCGGTCAGCTGCCTGGCGAGCTTCTTGGCCTGGTGCTTGGTCCGGGTGAACAGGACGCTGCGGCCCAGGCCCGAGGCGAGCTGGCGCACGACCTCGGCCTTGTCGGCGGCGCTGACCTGGAACACGTGGTGGGTCATCGCCGCGACCGGCGCGACGGCGGGGTCCACCGAGTGGGTCACCGGCTGCGAGAGGTAGCGCTTGACCAGCACGTCGACGCCGTTGTCCAGCGTGGCCGAGAACAGCATCCGCTGGCCGACCTTGGGGGTGCGGTCGAGCAGCCGCTTGACGCCGGGCAGGAAGCCGAGGTCGGCCATGTGGTCGGCCTCGTCGAGCACGGTCACCTCGACGGCGGACAGGTCGGCGTGCCCCTGCCCGATGAGGTCCTCGAGCCGGCCGGGGCAGGCGATGAGCACGTCGATGCCCGCGGCCAGCGCCTGCACCTGCGGGTTCTGGCCCACGCCGCCGAAGACGACGGTGGAGCGCAGGCCGAGGGCGGTGGCCAGCGGCTCGACCGTGGCCAGCACCTGGTTGGCGAGCTCGCGGGTCGGCACGAGCACCAGCGCGCGCGGCTTGCGGGCCTGGCGGCGGGTGGTCGAGGCGGCGAGCCGGGCGACCAGCGGGAGGGCGAAGGCGATGGTCTTGCCCGAGCCGGTCCGGCCGCGGCCGAGCACGTCGCGGCCGGCGAGCGAGTCGGGCAGCGTCGCGACCTGGATCGGGAACGGCGCGGTGATGCCGCTGGCGGTGAGCACCTCGACCAGCGGGGCGGGCACGCCGAGCTCGGCGAAGGTGGCGTCGGTGGGGAGCACGGTGGCGACGTCGCCGGCCGGGATCTCCTGCGGCTGGGGCTGCGGCTGCGTGGTCGCGGCGGGGCTGGGGGTGCTGCCGGCGCCGCGGCCGCGGCCGCCGCGACGGCGGCGGGGCCGGGACGTGCCGGCGGGCGTGGGGGCTTGCTGGGAGGTCATGGGTTCCTCGGTGGTACTCGGGTCGCCGTCCTCGACCACCGCACGCGGGCGCACGCCGGCCCCGTCTGCGGGGCGGGTCGCGCCGTGGGCGACGTCGGACAGCCGGGCGCGCCTCCGTGGCGCTGCACCAGCCCGACGTCGAGTCCTGCAGCTCCGGATGAGCGAGGGCGGCGCCGGTATGCCCCACTCAACCAGACGCGGCGGCCGATCCTGCCGTGGGCGGGGGAGTCGCGTGTCACACCGCCGTGCGGCCGGCCCCGCGGTAGGTGCGGCGGTAGGCGCCGGGCGAGACCCCGATCGCCGCGCGCAGGTGGGCGCGCAGCGACGCCGGCGTGCCGAACCCGGCGTCGGCGGCGACCCGGTCGACGGGGGCGTCGGTGGACTCCAGCAGCCGGCGGGCCAGCGCGATCCGCTGCCCGGCGAGCCACCGCTGCGGCGACACCCCGGTCTCGTCGCGGAACCGCCGGGTGAAGGTGCGCACGCTCATCCGCGCGTGGGCGGCCAGGTCCGCGAGGGTCAGCGGCTCGCCGAGGTGCTCGAGCGCCCAGGCGCGGGTGGGCGCGGTGCCGGCCTCGCCGGCCTCGGGCAGCGGCCGCTCGACGAACTGCGACTGCCCGCCCTCCCGCCACGGCGCGACGACGTTGCGCCGCGCCACCCGGTTGGCCACCTCGCTGCCGTGGTCGCGCCGCACCAGGTGCAGCAGCAGGTCGATGCCCGCGGCGACGCCGGCGGAGGTGAGCACGTCTCCGTCGTCGACGAAGAGGACGTCGGGGTCGAGCCGGACGGCGGGGAAGTTGCGGCGGAACTGCTCGACGTCGCGCCAGTGCGTGGCGGCCGGCCGGCCGTCGAGCAGGCCGGCCGCGGCGAGCACCGAGGACCCCGTGCAGATCGACACCATCCGCGCCCGTGCGGCCGCCCCGCGCAGGGCGTCGCGCAGCTCGTCGGGGATCCGGCCCTCGACGACGGCGGGGCCGCCCATGATCCCCGGGACGACGACCGTGTCCGCCTCCGCGAGGACCGACCCGTCGTGGTCGGGCAGCACGGAGAAGCCGTCGGCCGTGCGCACCGGCCGCCCGTCGAGGGTGGCCACCCGCACCCGGTAGAGGGGCCGGCCGTGCGCGTCCTCGGCCAGGCCGAGCAGGCGGTAGGGCAGCCCGAGCTCGAAGCCGACGACGCGGTCGACGGCGACGACGACCACCTCGTGGACGGCCGTGTCCCGGCTGGGTGTCATGGCCGGATCCTTGCACGTGTTGACCGTCGGGCCACTGGTCCGGGAAGCCGACCGTCGGTCATGCTCTCCGCCCGTGAGGACGACCGTGCCCCGCCGGACCGCGCGCATCCACCCCGCCTGGTGGGTGGCCGCGGTGACCTTCCTGGCGCTGGTCGGGGCCGCGGCCTTCCGCGCCGTGCCCGGGGTGCTCATCGACCCGCTGCGCGAGGAGTTCGGCTGGTCGGTGTCGACGATCTCCGCCGCCGTCGCGGTGAACATGGCGCTGTACGGGCTGACCGCGCCGTTCGCCGCCGCGCTCATGGAGCGGTTCGGCATCCGCCGCGTCGTCGTCGGGGCGCTGCTGCTCACCGCCCTCGGCAGCGGGCTGACCGTGTTCATGACGGCGAGCTGGCAGCTGGTGCTGCTGTGGGGGTTCGCGGTCGGGCTGGGCACCGGGTCGATGGCGCTCTCGCTGGTGGCCACGGTGACCGGCCGCTGGTTCGTCGCCCGGCGCGGGCTGGTCAGCGGCATCCTCACCGCCGGCGGCGCGACCGGGCAGCTGGTGTTCCTGCCGGTCGTCGCGGCGGTCGCGCAGACCAGTGGTGGCTGGCGGGCGGCGTCGCTGGGCACCACGGCCGCCGCGCTCGCCGTCGTCCCGCTGGTGGCCTGGCTGCTGCGCGACCGCCCGCGCGACGTCGGCGCGGTGCCCTACGGCGGGACCGCCGCCGACGACGCCGAGCCGGTGCGCACCGGTGCCGCGCGCACCGCCGTCCGCGGGCTGCTCGACGCCGCGCGCACCCGGCCGTTCTGGCTGCTGGCCGCGGGCTTCTTCATCTGCGGCGCCTCGACCAACGGGCTGGTGCAGCCGCACTTCATCCCGGCCGCGCACGACCACGGCATGCCGGTGACGACGGCGGCGTCG
This sequence comes from Geodermatophilus sp. SYSU D00867, assembly GCF_054050315.1. Lineage (NCBI taxonomy): Bacteria > Bacillati > Actinomycetota > Actinomycetes > Geodermatophilales > Geodermatophilaceae > Geodermatophilus > Geodermatophilus sp. SYSU D00867. The sequence continues at coordinate 71,897 of NZ_JBJGZC010000021.1, forward strand.
CTGCTCGCCGTCGTCGGGGTCTTCGACATCGCCGGGACCGTGCTGTCCGGCTGGCTGACCGACCGCACCGACCCGCGGGTGCTGCTGCTGGCCTACTACGCGCTGCGCGGGTTCTCGCTGTTCCTGCTGCCGCCCCTGTTCGGGCCGGACCTGCACGTCAGCATGGTCGCGTTCATCGTCTTCTACGGCCTGGACTGGGTGGCCACCGTGCCGCCGACGCTGGCGCTGTGCCGCGAGCACTTCGGCCCGCGGGCGCCGGTGGTGTTCGGCTGGGTGTTCGCCTCGCACCAGGTGGGGTCGGCGGTGGCCGCGTTCGGCGGCGGCGTGGTCCGCGACGTGACCGGCTCGTACGACCTCGCCTGGTTCGGCGCCGGCGCGCTGTGCCTGGTGGCCGCGGCGCTGTCGATCTCCATCCGCCGCCGCCCGGCACCCGCCGCCCCGCCCGCCGTGCCGTCCGAACCGACCACCGCCTCGGCCGCCACCACGCACGGCTGACCGCGGCCTTGCCTTTCGCGCGCGGAAGGCGGGACCGCCCCGTAGCAGCTCTCGCCTTCCGCGGGCGGAAGGCACTGGGGACGACGGTGGGGCTGTGGACGACGGATCGACCGGCCCGGCTCCGTGTCCACGGTGTCCGGGTGACCACCTACCGCCGCATGACTCCCGGCGTCTTCCTCGGGAGTCAGGCGATCACCGAGGGCTACCTCACCCGCAACCAGCTCCGGACGCGGAGCTACCACCGGCTCGCGCAGAACGTGTACGCGGACCCGGCGCTGCCTCTCGACCACCGACTGCGCTGTCGCGGGGTGGCGCTGCTGCTCCCGGCCGACGCGCTCGTCGGCGGCCACTCGGCGGCCGCCTGGTACGGGGCGCCGTTCGCCGGGGTCGCCGACCCGGTGACCGTCGTGTGTCCCGAGGAGACGAGATGGGCGGGCCCGAAGGGTGTACGCGTCCACCGCACCGTCCTGCGACGTCGGGACGTGACCACGAGGGACGACGTCCCGATGACGACGGCCCTACGGACCGCATGGGACGTCATGACGCTCGAGCCGTTGACGACGGCGGTAGCGGCGCTCGACGCGATGGTGGCCGCGGAGCACGTGACGGTCGCCGGACTCGTCGCCCTGGCCGAGGCCGGTGCCGGCCGGTGGGGTGTCAGCCGGGTCCGTCGGGTCGTGCCTCTGGTCGATGCGCGGGCGGAGTCCCCGCAGGAATCACGGCTGTGGGTCTGCCTGGCGCTGGTCGGCCTCGCGCCCGTGCCGCAGTTCGAGGTCCTGCACCACGGACGGTTCGTCGCCCGCGTCGACCTCGCGTTCCCCGAGGCGCGCCTGGCCATCGAATACGAGGGCGCCCACCACTTCGAGGACAACCAGATCCCGAAGGACGACGAGCGGCTGGATCGTCTCCGTGCTGCCGGCTGGCGGGTGATCCGGGTGAGTGCCGCGGACATGCGCGACCTCGATGGAGTGCTCGCCCGCATCCGCGCGGCCCTGGCTGTGCCGTGACCCGCCTTCCGCGCGCGGAAGGTGGGTCACGACGTCCCGCCTTTCGCGCGCGGAAGGCGGGAGGACGGCGTCAGGCGGTCGCGGCGAAGACGGGGTCGACGGTGCGGCCGGCCATGAGGTCGGCGGCGCGCTCCGCGATCATGATCGTCGGCGCGTTGGTGTTGCCGCGGACCAGCGTCGGCATCACCGAGGCGTCGACCACCCGCAGGCCGTCGAGCCCGTGCACCCGCAGCTGCGGGTCCACGACGGCGGAGTCGTCCACGCCCATCCGGCACGAGGACACCGGGTGGTACAGCGACTCCAGCGTCTCCCGGACCTTCGCCCGCAGCGCGTCGGCCGTGCGCACCGTGCCGCCGGGCGACCACTCCGCGGCCAGCACCTGCGCCAGCGGGCCGACCGACGCGATCTCCCGCGCCTTCTCCACGCCGGTCACCAGCGCGTCGAGGTCGCGCTCGTCGGTGAGGTAGCCGGCGTCGATGGCCGGCGCCCACGTCGGGTCGGCCGAGCGCAGCCGCACCGAGCCGCGCGAGTGCACGTGCACCAGGACGGCGGCGGCGGTGAACGCGTCGACGTCGGGGTCGACCTCCGCCTGCCGCCAGAACTTGACCGGCAGGAAGTGGTACTGCAGGTCGGGCTGGTCGAGGTCCGGCCGCGAGCGGGTGAACAGCCCCGCCTCGGCCAGGTTCGACGACAGCGGCCCGCGGCGGGCGCCGAACCACTGCGCGTACCCCGACGGCGACTCCGCCCGGAGCAGCGACCTCCCCGACCGCACGTCCCAGACGACCGGCACCAGCGGGTGGTCCTGCAGCCCGCCGCCCACGCCGGGCAGGTCGTGGACGACGTCGACGCCGACCTCGCGCAGGTGCGCGCCCGGCCCGATGCCCGACAGCATCAGCAGCTGCGGCGAGTTCACCGCGCCGCCGCACAGCACGACCTCACCGGCCGCGTGCGCGGTGCGCGTCCGCCCGCCGCGCCGGTACTCGACGCCGGTGGCCCGCCCGCCCGAGACCAGCACCCGGGTGGTGAGCGCGCCGGTGAGCACCATCAGGTTGGGCCGGCCGAGCGCCGGGCGCAGGTAGGCGTCGGCGGCCGACCAGCGGCGGCCCCGCCTCTGCGTCACCTGGTACTGGCCCACGCCCTCCTGGGCGGCGCCGTTGAAGTCGTCGTTGCGGGGGTACCCGGCGGCCACTGCCGACTCGACCACCGCGCGCGTCCACGGGTGCGGCGAGCGCAGGTCCTCCACCCGCAGCGGCCCGCCGACGCCGTGGAAGCGGTCGGCGCCGCGCGCGTTGTCCTCCATCCGCCGGAACAGCGGCAGCACGGACTCGTAGGACCACGACGGGTCACCGGTCAGCCGGGCCCACTCGTCGTAGTCGGCCGCCGCGCCGCGGACGTAGATCATCGCGTTGATCGACGACGACCCGCCCAGCAGCTTCCCGCGCGGCCAGAACAGCCCGCGCCCGCCGAGGCCCGGCTGCGGCTCGGTGGTGTAGTTCCAGTCCCGCCGGGTGCGCCAGACCTTGTACAGCGCCGCGGGGATCTGCACCTCGAGGACGTCGTCGGAGCCGCCGGCCTCCAGCAGCAGCACCCGCACCGACGGGTCCTCGGTCAGTCGCGCGGCCAGCGCGCAGCCGGCGGAGCCGGCCCCGACGACGACGACGTCGAACTCGTCGCGCACCTCAGCGCTCACCGGTGCCGCCCGTGCACCATGCCCATGACCCGCGCCACCGCGTCGAACGCGGCCGGCGGGCGGGCGAAGGACATCAGGTTCACCGGCAGCGCGTACCTCTGCCGGGTGATCGCCTTGGCGCGGGTGAACTCCCTGAGCCCGTCCTCGCCGTGGATCCGGCCGAAGCCGCTCTCGCCCACGCCACCGAAGGGGAGCGAGGGCACCCCGGCGAAGGTCAGCACCGAGTTGACGCTGGTCATGCCGCTGCGCATCCGGCGGGCGAGGTCCATCGCGCGCGCCCTCGACCGCGAGAACACCGCGCCGGCCAGCCCGTACGACGTCGCGTTGGTGCGCTCCAGCGCCTCCTCGGCGTCGGCCACGCGGGTGATGGTCAGCGTCGGCCCGAACGTCTCCTCGCGGACCGCGGCCGACTCCTCGGGCACGTCGAGCAGCACCGTCGGCGCGACGTAGCCGGCGTGGGGGAGCCCGCCGTCCACCGTGCCGCCGAGGACCGCCCGGCCGCCGCGTGTGGTCGCGTCGTCGAGGTGCCGCCGCACGACGTCGGTCTGCGACGCCATCGTCATCGGGCCGTAGGCGGCCTCCTCGTCGGACCCCGGGCGCAGGGCGCGCACCCGCTCGGTCACCTCGGCGACGAAGGCGTCGTAGACCTTCTCCGTGGCGTAGACCCGCTCGATGCCGATGCAGGTCTGCCCGGCGTTGCTCATGCCGCCCCAGACGGCGGCGTCGGCGGCGGCGGCCACGTCGGCGTCGTCGTCGACGATCATCGCGTCCTTGCCGCCGAGCTCCATGAGCACCGGGGTGAGCGTCTCGGCGCAGGCGGCCATGACCTTGCGCCCGGTGGCCCCGGAGCCGGTGAACGCCAGCTTGTCCACGCCGGCCCGGCACAGCGCGGCGCCGGTCTCGCCGGAGCCGGTGACGACCTGGAGGGCGTCGGCGACGTCGGGGACGGCCGCGCGCCAGGCGGCGGCCAGCCACGCGCCGACGGCGGGGGTGGACTCCGAGGGCTTGAAGACGACGGCGTTGCCGGCGGCCAGCGCGTAGGCGATCGAGCCCATCGGCGTGAACACCGGGTAGTTCCACGGGCCGATGACGCCGACGACGCCCATCGGCTGGTACTCGAGGTAGGCGGCGTGGTTGGCCGCGAGCATGCCGGCGCGCACCCGGCGCGGGCCCAGCGTCTTCCGCGCGTGCGCCCCGGCCCAGGCCAGGTGGTCGATTGCGAGGGTGATCTCGAGGAGGGCGTCGGCGTGCGGCTTGCCGTTCTCCCGGTGCACCAGGTCGGCCAGCTCGTGCATCCGCCGGGCCAGGTAGCCGCGGTAGGCGGCCAGCCGCTGCCGGCGGCCGTCGAACCCGAGCCCGGCCCAGGGGGCGGGGGGGGGCGGGGCGGGGCCGCCGGGCTCGCGGCGGGGGGCGGCGTGGTGGTGGGGGGGGTCGGCGACGACCCCGCCCGTGGGC